>JBMOHG010000050.1:0-13171 GCA_049317965.1 Paludibacter sp. | reverse complement strand
ATTTAAAACGGATAACCAATGGCCAAATGCACCGCTAAATCATCTGACCAAGTTGGATTCGTCCTCCATTTTTCACGACGTAGCGTTTTACTTGGATCAAACAATTTCATACCAAAATCGACACGGGCAATAAAAAACGAAAAGTCGAAGCGAAGTCCTAAACCATAAGCAATTGCTATTTGATTCATAAACGAGTCGAACTTAAAAGTCCCTCCTTTTTGGGTTTCATAATCTTTTATAGTCCAGATATTACCGGCATCCAGAAAAGCAGCTCCTTCGAGCACCCAGAACATTTTAGCCCGGTATTCCATACTCATATCCAGCTTAATATCACCCACCTGGTTATAGTCCCTTCTTTTATCGGCAATTCTTTGGTATTTCCCGGGGCCTAAAGTGCTTTCGCTCCAACCCCTGATACTATTGGCTCCACCACTGAAAAATCGTTTTTCGTAAGGAATTACATCCGCATTTCCATAAGGAATTCCCAATCCTACACCCAAATGATAAACAAAACGGTTGCTCTGATCAAAAATTTGGTGATGGGTAATATTATATTCTGTTTTAATATATTGCGAATAGCGAATGCCAAAGAAACGATATGAACCATCAGCATTTTTTACTGTTCCGAGCAAATTATTTAACGCATACATCATATTCCCGGCCGTTTCAACATTGTAACGCATGGTAAAATATTTTTTCATCGGTCTGTTTGGATTGAAAGTATTGTACGAGCCTGCGTATCCTATACGCATAATAAAGTGATCCTGATAGTTATATGGATTAAATAAAGCCGGTGTAACATTTAAATATTTATCCCTAAAACCCTGATAAATGGAATCGAAATACACATAACTTAAATCGAACAATTCGAAACTATGACGAAATTGCCTTATATTCCAGGTATATTTTACCCCAGCACCTAAACTTTTTGTAGAATAGTCGCCCGGTCGGAATTGTGAATTAAATGCACTTGTAAATTCGGTATTGGCATGGATATTTCGTTTAAAATCGTACCCGCCAAAAGGCAATATAAATTTCGGAAATTTAACGCCTGCCTGCACACCCAACTCTTCAGCCCAGATTCCCTTTTGCCATTCGTAAGCTCCACGCACTTGCAGCGAAAAGGTTTCGGCACCTTTAAAAATATTACGATGCATAAAATTTACATTTCCAGCGCCTCCCCAATAACCATCGGTGTAAGTTGCTTCTAATTCCGTAGAAATTGTAACTGCTTTGGAAGGAATGATGATAATGTAACAATCGAGCAAACTATCGGCTGACTCTTTGAAACTTATGTTTACATATTTTATTGGTCCCAAAGAATTGAGTGCCTGATACGTCCGGTCGACTGCATCGTCGGTGTAAAGTGATTGTGGATTGATAAAAGTATTTTGTACTAATGCATCGAGTTTAATTATTCTCTTTTTTGGCGAAACCAAAATAAAATTTCTAAAACTAACTGTATCTAATTCCGATTTATTTGTAATATCTACAGTTGTAGCTGCATCAGGGCTGGTATAAAATATTACTTTTCGAATACTATACTTTTTGAAAATTACCTTATTTACTGAGTCATTTCGTTGTTTGAGATTGTCGCGCAACTCAAGCGAAAGATCAATTTTATGTAAATTCAACGAACTATCTGCCGTATAAGTCAAAAAGTCCTTATTGAAATTATAAAATCCCTGCTGACGAAAACGAGTTGCAATGCGTTCACGTTCAGCGTTAAATACATCGGCATCAAATAGCATATTCGACCGGATTAATGACCTTGAAGTATCTGCAGCAATTTCAGTTAAGGTTATATTTTTGAGATTTATTTTATAATCGCGTAAAGTATATGGTTTATTCGACTTTATATTATAGTCAACTATGGCTTTTTTTCCATTTGAAATCACATTACTCTCAACAATTGCATTAATATAGCCTTTATTTACAAGAAATCTTTGAAGTTGTTGAACCGAAAGTGAAGTAAGCGACTTATTGTAGATAACAGGTGGATCGCCCATTCGCTTGAACGTTTTATTTAACCATTTTGTGCTATCCTTTCCGGCTAAATTATAAATGCCTAATTGCATTCTAAACAATTGGAAAACAGCCACATTCGGCGTTTGCCTCAAGTAATCTTTTAATTCGTTTTGCGGTATATCTTTATTGTCGGTTTTAATATGAACTTTGTCCAACAAAAATTCGCCTTCAGGCACAAATTTCGTTGTACTGCAAGCTGTAAACAGTAAAATGACAAAAATAATTATACCAAAAACGCGGATATTCATCTATAACACTTAAAAGAATCAATAATATTTTGCAAATATAGCTTTTTTTATCGTTTTCTTTGTTAGCTTTGTAAATTAAAGTTTTATAAAATAGATAAGTTCTACTTTAACAAGTTAGTATCAAATCAGAATTTTTACTATTCAAATAGATTATATCTACTTTACCAAATTAAAGTATAAATAACAAAAGTCGAAAAAGATACAAAACGGTTGTAACTTCAAGTCTCCTTAAGGGGGAAACAACGGTTATGACCAAAGGGAATAATTAGGGGCGGATAAATTGATATTCTCCCGCCCCAAGCCCCTAAAGTGGCTGTGTAAAAATAGAATTTATTGAGTTTGTTACTTACGAATTGATAGTTGAACCCTTTTTTTAATAAGGTAATAAGGTTGGGGTTTGTGGTTCATAGGTTTTCTACTAAGGTTTAATGCCTTAAAAATAAGGTTTTTGAAGAATTAGACCTTATTTTTGTTTTAAACCTTAGTAGAAAAAGAAGCAAAAGTGTCTTAACCTTATTACCTTATTTCAACTTCATGTTTCAATTTGAAAGTATTATCATTTACAATTATAGTTTTTACACAGGCTCTAAAGGGGATGTTAAATTACCATCGTAAATCATAAACTTTTTTTTATTTTTGAAAAGTAGAATTAGTAAACACCTTAAAATTAAACAATCTTATATGTTATCCAAAAATAAAATCAAGCTAATTACAAGTTTATCACAAAAGAAATTTCGTGATGAGCTTGGTTTATTTGTTGCTGAAGGCACAAAAATAGTACTTGATTTGGCTACTACATTTCAATGTTCTATATTAATTGCAACCAAAGAATGGTTTGATCATCATCCTAAAATTGAATCAACTGAACTGATTGAAGTAGAAGAAAATGAACTACTTAAAGTCTCAAATCAAAAAAGCCCGCAAGGAGTTTTTGCGGTTTTTCATAAGCCCGAAAATAATTGCAACAAAGAAGAAATTAAATTGAAACTAAGTCTGGCACTTGACGATATTCAAGACCCTGGAAATCTGGGAACAATACTTCGGATTGCCGATTGGTTCGGAATAAATGATGTGTTTTGTTCAGAGTTTTGTGCCGATGTGTTTAGTCCAAAAACAGTGCAAGCTACTATGGGTGCATTGGCAAGGGTAAAAGTTCATAGCGTGAAACTTGCAGATTTTCTTGAAGATATGAAGTCCGAATTGCCTATTTACGGCACTTTTATGGACGGTGAAAATATTTATAACAAAACCATTAGCCAACAAGGTATTATTGTAATGGGTAACGAAGGCAACGGCATTTCTACAGAGATTGAAAAACATGTTGCTGAACGATTGTTTATTCCTAACTTCCCAATGGGACAACCCACTTCCGAATCGTTGAACGTGGGTGTCGCCACTGCATTGGTTTGTGGGGAATTTAGAAGAAGAATGTAATTCTTTCAAAATTTCAAATCCACAAGACGATGCACGCATCGTCTCTACTATTCCATCATATCCATATTCATATCGGGCGAACTGCCTTTCTTCTTCATATCAGCTTGTTTTGGTTTCATATTGCCAAAATTGTAGCTAACGGTAACACCAATCATGCGACGGTGAAAATATGATTCTGCAATTTGATAAAAACCTGCACCACTGGTGATGGTTCTTTCTTTATTAAAATTAAATATATCCATTGCCATTAAGTTGACACTTAATTTGCGGTCGAGAAAAGTTTTCCTTAAACCCAAATCAACTTGATATTCTGCACTTTCAATACCTTGTGCAATAAGCGTTGGCGATGAATACTCCCCGGTAATCTGTCCCGAGAATGTTTTACTCAACATAAAGTTAGCAATCACATTGGCACTCCACGAAACTGTGTTCTGACCAGGTATTGTAGTAGTTACTGCTGTATTATAAGGATTTACATATATAGACGAATCCATTTGACTATAATACATGTTGAATGAAGTTGTCAGATTCAGAATTTTAAAAAGATTATTTTTGGCAACTAACTCAATACCTGAATTTTTGGTTTTGGCAATATTCATGTAAGTATTTTCCATTGTTTGGTTGTTTAAAAATCTTACATCTTCAATCACATTATCGGTAAAGCGATAATACGCAGAGGCCGACAGGGAGTGATTTTCCCATGTTTTCATGTAATTTAATTCCAACGATGAAGAGTATTCGGGAAGCAAACTTGGATTTCCATAAGCAATACTTGTAGAGTCGGAATAATCGCGAAATGGATTGATTTGACGACCACGCGGGCGATTTACACGGCGTGTATAATTCAGTTGAAATTCGTCAGATTTGGTCATTGTGTATGATAAATACATGCTTGGAAACAATTCCAACGTCGGTTTTGGATCGATAGTTTTCATTGTCGTGGCTGTAGTATTGGTAAATATTTTATCCATATACTCCGCACGCAAACCACCTTGCACACTCAATTTCTCGAAAAAACGATCGCCATAAGTAATGTATCCTGCATGTATCAATTCATAGTAATCAAATTTATTCTGATAATCGGGCAAGTCTTCATTATTTAGCGTTTTATAACCGCTGGCATTACTCAACCGATTATTAATTGTACTTTGCCAGCCAGCTTCCAAACGACTTGTTTCGGTAAATTTATTGGTATAATCTGTTTTGAAAACAAGCTCTTTGCTTTTGCCAAGTGAGCTTTGTGTAATATCAAACGATGCCAATGGGTCAGTTTGTTGATAACGATTATCGCCACCACGGGCATGTTCCGAATATGCCAAACTTGTAAGAATATTATGATCCCCCTTCTTATTAAAATCATGACGATAATCAAGATTAACACTCATACTTGGTCTGAATCCCACACCGGTATTTGTACGATTATAATCCCGTAAAGTTAGATTTCGTACTTCATCGGTAAGTAAATAGTCGATGGTACTTTTTGTATTCCCATTTCCTGTCATTCCAAAACCTGCCAAACTAATAGTGTTTTTGTCATTTATATGATAGTCGACACCAGCACGTAGAAAAAGTCCACCATACGAAAATTCGTTTACAGCATTCTGCAACAACAAAGTAGTATCTGCACCTTTATAATTGTATCTTTGAGTGTTTCCACCACCTTTAAAACTCATGGCGCGATAACCTAAATTTAAATAAGTGTCAATCTTGCTACTGCTGTAATTTATATTTGCACCAATTGTACTTCCCAATTTTCCGCCGGTAGGATACATTACTCCTGCAGAAAGACTTCCATAATAACCGGCTTTTCGATTCTTTTTCATTACCAGATTAATAATACCGGCTGTTCCTTCAGGATTGAATTTAGCTGAAGGATTGGTCATAATCTCAATAGATTCAATGCTTTCAGCCGGCATTTGCTGCAATACCTGAGCGCGGTTATCGACAGTAAGTCCCGAAGGTTTTCCATTTATCCACACTTCAACATTGGCATCTTTGCGTAACGAAACATTTCCTTCGTTATCAACTTTTACCGACGGAATATTACGCAAAACATCGGTTGCTGTACCACCTGCTGCGGCAATATTCTGATCTACACTAAACACTTTTTTGTCGATATCAAATCGCATCTGTGTTCCCTGACCAATAACTTCAACTTCCGCCAGATTTTTTGTATTTGTTGCCAATTTTATTACGCCCACATTCAACGGTTTACCTTCAATACTTAATGGTTGGTTGACTGAATTGTAGCCTACAAAACTTGCGCGAAGCATATATTTTCCATTGGGAACTGCAGGAATTATGAAAACTCCATCTTTATCGGATGATACTCCTGCAATTGGAGTTTTTGAACCTTGTTTGAAGAGAGTAACATTTACAAAATCGAGAGGTGATTGGGTGGTAGCATCTATAATGACTCCATTTACACTGTTTGCTGCAGAAATCGAAAAACTTACTACTAAAAAAAGAATGAAAGAAAGATACTTTTTCATTGAAAGTGGGATAAATAAATTAAAATAATTTGATTGTTTTTGTCGTTTAAAATTCAAATCGAGTTATGATTTTACAAAACTGCTTTATTAAGACAAATAAATACGGAAATAGTTTAACTAATAATTATACATAACGGTTAAAGTAAATAAAAGGCGTATTAAACGCCTTTTATTATGTTGAAAATCAGAAGTTTGGTAGAATATATTTTTCTCTTGATTCTAAAATTTTATCTACTCTATTCACTTCCAAAAATGTAGTTCCAAAGCCTTCGCCAAAACTACCACTCAGGTAGCTCACATAATCTTCGGCTTTCAAAACTCCTTTTTTTATAAACTCTTCCAATCCGGCAATAAAATACTTTTGGGTATTTCCTTTTTCTTCCTGAAACATTGGAAATACACCATAGGACAAAGCTAATTCGCGTGTTGACCGTTCGTGGTAGCAAATAGCTAAAATAGGACTTGTTCCACGATATGCAGCTAAATGACGTGCAGTTTTTCCACTGTATGTGTCTGTGATAATGGCTTTTGTTCCAATTTTTATACTGGCTTCGTTGGCAGCATTTGCTAGGAAAGATGTAATATCATTGGTGCTGATAGCAACAGGAATATCATTTTCAGAAAGTTTCGTTTTTTCTGCTTCTTCGGCAATTTTTGCCATAGTACGTACCGATTCCACAGGGTATTTTCCATAAGCAGTTTCGCCACTTAACATCAAAGCATCGGTGCGGTAGTATATCGCGTTGGCAATATCAGTCACTTCAGCGCGGGTTGGTCGTGGATTCTTAATCATCGAATGTAGCATTTGAGTAGCTACAATGACCGGTTTCCGTGCAACAACACATTTACGAATCAATCGACGTTGTATACCTGGAATTTTTTCTTGAGCCACCTCTATTCCAAGATCACCACGTGCAATCATAACACCATAAGTATAGTCAAGAATTTCGTCTATATTGTCGACACCTTCCTGATTCTCAATTTTTGAAATAATCTTTATCGGACTATTATGTGCATCCAAAATATGTTGAATATCAAGTAAATCATGCTTGTTTCGCACAAAAGAATGTGCAATAAAATCGAGATTGTTTTCAATAGCAAAAAGTATATTTTGACGATCGCGCTCGGTAAGTGAAGGTAAATTGATACGAACTCCGGGCACATTTACACTTTTACGACTTCCTAAAACTCCATCGTTCAGCACTTTGCAGAATAGACTGTTTTCATCTTTCGACTCTACTTTCAAATCTATTTCGCCATCATCGAACAGAATATCATCTCCTACGTTCAAATCGCGTACAAAAAATGGATAATTTACGGCAACACATTCACGTGTAGAAATCAAATCAGGATTACCCATCACTTTTACAATATCGCCTGTAAAAAGCTGAATTGCATCATCTTGAGCTATGGTGGTTCGTACTTCGGGACCTTTTGTGTCCATCAATAGCGCAATGTGGTTACTTACTGCACGCACATTATTAATAATTTTCAGAAATCCATCGCGCTGTAAATGAGCGGAATTCATTCTTACAACATTCATGCCCTCGGCATACATCTGACGGATAAAATCTACTTCGCAACATTTATCACTTATGGTTGCAACTATTTTGGTTGATTTTGACATTATTTTTCAGTAAAATATTATGAACTATCTCAGAGACTGAGATTTTGATTTGTTTTTTTTAGAAATGTAGGATGGCATCCACTGCCAAACGATAAGAATCCAACCCAAATCCAACGATACAGCCTTTACAAGCATCGGACATAAAGGAATGGTGACGAAAACTTTCGCGTTTAAAAACATTTGAAATGTGAACTTCAATTACAGGTACAGTAATTGAACGAATGGCATCGGCAATGGCAATGGAAGTATGCGTATAAGCACCAGCATTGAGCACTATTCCATCATAATTAAAGCCCACCTCATGTAATTTGTCTATGATTGCTCCTTCAGTATTCGATTGAAAATAATCAATTTTTACTTCAGGAAATTTGGATATTAGCACTTCGAGATAAGCATCAAAAGTTTGATTGCCATAGACTGTTGGCTCACGTTTACCTAGCAAATTGAGATTTGGTCCGTTTATTATCTGAATACTTTTCATATCGAATGTTTTTTTGCTTTATTTAAATTTCGAATGGTAATGTAAAGTATATATAACGAGGGAATTAAACAAACAAAGTTGGCAATAATCATGGGAAAATCGTTAAGTAAAACTCCATACAGAAACCAAAAGAAAATGCCAAAAGTCATAATTATGTACATTCCCAACGAAATACTTTGGGTTTCACCTGTTTTAATTACTTTTAATGCCTGTGGAAATTGGGCTACAGCAGTACAGAATCCTGCAATATAACCTACAAATACAATGTCGAATGTCATATAATTATTTTCTGCAAAAGTAATAAAAAAAATGCGAGAGACAAAAATGCCACCTGACTGCAGATTTTTTATACCCCAAAAAATAGGATTTTAGAAAAAATAGAAAAAGGAGATGCTAAACTCTCCTTTTTCTATTGCTTATGAAAATACTTACCAAATCATTATTTAATTTGTTCAATTTTCCCTACAGTTAAAAACACTGATAATACCGACAATGGAACCAATGCGGCCAATAAACCAAACAATAATGGCCAGCTTTCAATCCGTCCGGCAAAAAGAATGGCCAGAATAGTGCCCATTACTGCAGCAGCACCTCCTAATCCGGCTAACGACCCAACAGATTTACCACAATGCAAATCGCTGGGTAGAGTTTGTATATTGACAATGGTGAATTGAAAACCTCCCAATACAAAAGCCATTAAAACGACAGCCAAAATGGCATTGGCTGCCAATACCGAAAGTATGATTGAAGGCACAATAATGGCACCACCAATTATGATAGCTGTTTTACGAGCTTTATCAACTGTTGCGCCTTTTCGGATTAAATAACCTGAAAACCAACCACCTGAAATACTGCCTACCATAGCACCCACATAAGGAATCCATGCCGAAAAAGCCAGTTCCTTGATGTTTAATTGAAATTCTTCTACCAAATACATCGGAAGAAAAGTTACAAACATCCACCAGATAGGATCTAAAAAGAACCGACCAAGAATAACAGAGTAATTTTTCTTGTTTGAAAGCAATTCACCCCAACTTTTTGCCCGTTCGTTTGTAACTTTTGCTTCGGGTTGTCCACTTAAAATATATTCCTTTTCCTTTTCAGTAATCCATGGATGTTCTTTAGGACCTTTTTTATTGATAACCAGCCACGGAATTAACCATATTAAACTCATAGAGCCTACAACAATAAACGTAAGTTTCCAACCCAACGAAATATATAGCATTAAAATTACTACTGGTGCCAAAATTGAACCAATAGAAGCAGCTGCTCCAAAAAGTCCTTGTGCCAATGCTCTTTCTTTTTGTGGAAACCATTCAGCATTACTTTTGGTTGTTCCCGGCCATGGACCGGCTTCTCCAAGTCCTAACATCATTCGAAATCCGGTGAGTGAAAATTTGCCAGATGCTAACGAAGTAAGCGAATCGGCTGTTCCCCAGATTAATACAGATGCTAAAAACCCTTTTCGCGTACCAATTTTATCGTATAATTTACCCGAAAACAATTGGCTGAAACCATAAGCTATCATAAAGAAAATGGTGATAGTTCCCAGAATATCCTTGGCTTGTTTTGATGCCACTTCGGGAGAAGATTTTGAATCGATAATGCCTAAATCATAAGCAATACCCTCGCGATTCACCACAATTGTTCCGTTTTTTTTGAAAGATATCCAATCAGCATTTTGTAAAATAACAGTGCCTTTTTTACTCATTAGTTGATACTGATTGTTTTTGCTATCAAATACAGCTTCGTTATCATGTCCCGCACTTCCGAATTTATCTACCAACTTGTATTCAATATTGGCTACCCACATATAATTCAACGTACCACGATCGAGATAATTGATGATGGTAATTAACATGATAAGGCCAATCACCCACCATCTGAGTCCTTTAAGTTTCATATTGTGCTTATTTTTGGTTTAATAAATTGCGAGTTCAAAGTTAATTTGAAAATTTGAAAATGAAATGAATCAATGATTTATGATTATTTCAATACGTCATTATCAACGTAACACTAGTTGATGAATAGGATACATTCGACGCGATATTTTTATAAAAAATCCTCACGCATTGGGCTAAATGTATCAATCAATACACCTTCTTCGAGGCAAACTGCTCCGTGTGGTGCATTTGGTTCAACAAAGAAACCATCGCCCGGATATAATGTCTTTTTTACATCATTTACCATTACTTCGAATACGCCACTTGCCACATAAGTGCTTTGGGAATGAATATGTTGATGAACATATCCAATACCACCTTTTTCGAACTTTACTTTCAACAACATTATATCTCCATTGTAACCCATCATTTGACGATGAAGACCATTACCAGCATCTACCCAAGGTTGATTGGCATCGATAAGAAAATTTTCGCTTTGTGCTTTCATAATTGTTATTTTTTTATTTCTATAAATCCATAATTTCCTGTGAATGTGATAGTAGCACCATTAAATAACACAGTGCGCTTTTTCGCTGCATCAAAATCTTTATTGACAGTTGCAAAAATGTACTTTCCACTATTTTTAGTTTCAATTTTTACTACTGTATAATTTTCATCGTCCAACTGAATTTCCAGCTTTGATATATTACTTTGGTAACCACTTGTTACTTCACGGGTTAAATCATACAACCCATGTGGTTCGATTATAGATACAAAGCTGTGATTTTTAGCAGTTTTTTGTCTAATCATAAATCCGGTTTCACTTCTTAAATTGAATTCAGGATCACCAGCACCGGTGCGTGTCATCAATAGTTGTGAGTTCGAATTAGTAAGCGTGGTGATGCTGTAAAAGCGATTTTCATTTACAAAAGTAAAGCAAGCAGTTGGCTTGTCCGATTTTGCAGAAGCTTCAAGCCAAAGGTGCTGATAGCCATTTTTGGTTCCAAGTGACTTAATTTCAGATAAGTTTTTCGGGCAATTAAAATCAGTTGAAATCAATTGTCCACGATAATAAAATGGTAAATCGAGCATACGTGCTGAATCAGATTTTACACGGAAAATATCAATTATAAATGGGAATTCAAATTTATCATTTTTCATCATGCCGGTTGTTCTTTGCATAACAGTTCCTTTGTAGGCATTTTGTTCAGTTCCCGATACCACTTGTTCGTCGGGGTCGGCTAAATTGCAGTAATTGATAACAGAATGATTGGCCGAAGAAACTTTAAAATCTGCATTAAAATGACTGCGTTCGTCAATTGAGACTGTATTGTGAGCTATGGTTTGCATTCCCCAAGTGTAGTTTTCCATGGTGTAATTTCCTCCATTTTTGGGTTCAATGTTTAAGAATCGAACAGCACCATAATCAGGTAAAATACAATTTCCATTATCGAACAATGCGATAGATAGTTTGTCATAATGTCCGTGCGAAAGCCCATGAGCCGTGGCTTTAAACGTAAGACAGGTTTGTTTGTTGGGTTTTCCATTTCTCAAGACAGCAATTCCGCCCTGATCACCTTTCGATCCATCAGTTAAAAGTTGCGATCTGAAAATATATGGAGGAATAACTTTCTCCTGATAAACTGCTTTTGCAGTTGCAAGCCCTGCATCCGACACAAAAAAAGCTTCTTGTTGACGCGCAATATCTAAAAGTTGTTTGTTTTCAGGATTGTTTTTATAGGCAATGTCAACAGCATATACCATTTCCTGCGTTTTGTAAGTTTTAAGTAAAGCATCGTTCAGATAGAAAAACTCACCATTATAGGCGCTTTGCAAAGCAGTATTCACGGCTTTTAATAAAATGCCATCGCGATATTCAAAAATCTTTACTTCTGGTTGTTTGTTTTCAATAGCCTGAGCAAATGTCATAAAAGGCCAGATGGAATAACGTTGATAATAAGGACCTTCAGTAAAATAACCGTCAGGCGAAAACATTTCATCCAACTGTTTTACAAAACCACTGCTTTTATCCATTTTCGAACCATAAAGCGCTTTGGCTATCAACTCATTGTTGCCCATTACAGCACCAATCATGCCTACAGCAGCAGTAGCCCATGTACCATGGTTGTGCATTCTGTTGAAGGTGGCATAATTATTTTTATTTCCGTCGGTAATAAAATCGGCATAAGGATAAAATAGCTTGTCTTCAATTATTATTCGTTCAGGTTCTTTTAAAAAATCATAGATGCAATCGTAGGCGTTGGCAGTATGAAACAACCAAACAGCATCATTGAGCGATTGCCAGAAAAGTCGACCGCGGGTATCTGATTTGGTAGCAGGGTGTAGGCCAAGATTCGGATACATCAAAGCGTATTTTATCAACATATCTTTTACAAATTGCGCGTATTTTGATTTTCCGGTAATTTGATACATGGTACCGGCAGCGCTCATTTCGTAATAGTTTTTTTTGTGTTTTTCGTGTGTATAACCACCGCCTGCATCTTTTGGAATAGGTACAACAATTCCGGAATCTAAAGCTGCGTCTGCAATTTGTCTTAATTCATCTATCGACTTGTCGAATAAGGGATATTTACCTATTGATGCTTTAATTTCGGCAACACCTTTTGGCGAAAGAAATAATACAGGATGTTGTTGTTGAGCAGAATAGCTACTCATAAAACTAAATGAAAGGAATAGGATAAGGGTTGAAAATTTTGTTCTCACTTTGATTTTGATTTTTTAAATGTTTTACTTTTGATTAATTGATAAATGTTATATAACAAAGAGTAAATCGTTCATAAATAATGTTTTATGTTGTGGTTTTCGCTGAGTTATCATGCCATTTTTGAAGTTACAAAGATAGCCGTTTTAATAATAATCAAAGTATCAGAAATAATAATTTTTTGTGAATTTACAGTTAAAGTGTTTATAATAAATGGTTAAATTCAATTTTAATACTGCCCCAAGCCCCTAAAGGG
>JBMOHG010000049.1:0-13179 GCA_049317965.1 Paludibacter sp. | reverse complement strand
ACTGTGTCAGATTTGGTCTATAACCCATCTTTATTTTCAAATTATATTTCTTTAAATTCTGAATTACAAGGTCAGAGTGTATCAACTACCAGTGCATGGTATTCAACTAATGACATTTTGTCTGAACAAAAGTTGATTGTAAAATTTGAACAAAGATTCAGTACATTATTCACTAATGACTTAACTGTAATATTGAGCATTGGTGTAGAATTTGGAAATGTGGGTTTTGGTGGTCAAATAATTGAAGTAAAACGAGCTGGTGGTGCAAAAATATTGGCTGTTAAATAGGATATTTCAATTTATGGAAATGCATTCTATCAATTATTAATACCCATTTTTAGAAAAAAAACTGAATTAAAAATGAACTACCTTTAAATAAAATCGTTTTATTATTAAATGAATTTCAAATTCTTATTCTAATTATTATTGATTAATATGTTCAAACTTTTTAAAAATATAGATAATAAATCTTATACACCAAAATATGGTGGTTTAGATATATTTAAATTTATTGGTCCGGGTTTATTGGTAACAGTTGGATTTATTGATCCGGGGAATTGGGCATCAAATCTGGCTGCAGGAGCCGATTATGGATATACTTTGTTGTGGATGGTAACATTATCTACTATTATGCTCATTTTTTTACAGCACAATGTTGCCCATTTAGGAATTGCTACCGGACTATGTTTGTCGGAAGCTGCTGCAATTCATCTAAAGCCCCAATACTCAAAGTTATTGCTTTCATCGGCAATGTTGGCTTCAATTTCGACTTCACTTGCCGAAATTTTAGGAGGTGCAATAGCGTTGAATATGCTGTTTGAAATTCCTATTAGAGCTGGAGCAGTTCTTGTTACAGTTTTTGTATTCATAATGTTGTATACCAATTCATATAGAATAATTGAAAAATGGATAATTGCATTTGTATCAGTTATTGGACTTTCATTTTTATATGAATTATCATTGGTAAACATCGATTGGAACGGTGCAATTAATGGTTGGGTAACGCCAAGTTTTCCTAAAGGATCAATGATAGTAATAATGAGTGTGCTGGGAGCAGTTGTAATGCCACATAATTTATTTTTGCATTCCGAAGTTATTCAAAGTCGTCAATGGAATTTGCAGGATGAAAAAATTATAAAAAAACAATTACGTTACGAGTTTTTAGATACATTAGTCTCAATGTTAATAGGTTGGGCAATAAACAGTGCAATGATTTTATTGGCAGCTGCTACATTTTTTAAAAATAAAGTACCAGTTACAGAGCTTCAACAAGCCAATCATTTACTTACTCCATTATTAGGAAATAATGCTGCAATTGTATTTGCAGTAGCTTTGTTATTTTCAGGTCTCGCTTCGACGATTACTTCGGGAATGGCAGCTGGTAGTATATTTGCAGGTATGTACAAAGAACCTTATGATATTAAAGATAATCACTCCAGAATGGGAGTTGCCATTTCATTACTTATTTCTTTAGGAATTATTATGCTGATTACCAATCCATTTCAGGGGTTGATTATTTCGCAAATGGTTTTAAGTATTCAATTACCTTTCACAATATTTTTGCAGGTTTACCTTACCTCATCAAAAAAAGTAATGGGAAAGTACGTTAATTCTATCGCATCAAAAATTGTGCTTTTTTCATTGGGTGCAATTGTTACAGTATTAAATATTGCCCTGTTTATTAGTTTTATTTATTAAATATGCTCTTATAATCTTATAATAAAAACGCTTCAGATTTCTCTGAAGCGTTTCACTATTATTTGATAACTGTTAACTGTCAATTGATTATGTATTCATTCCACCGCAAACGTTGATTACTTGACCGCTTACATAGCTAGATAAATCAGAAGCTAGGAAAAGTGTTACTTTAGCCACTTCATCGGGGCTACCACCACGACGTAATGGAATAGCTTCCGCCCATTTTGCACGTTGTTCGTCGTTTAATGCGTGAGTCATTTCAGTTTCGATAAATCCTGGTGCAATAGCGTTGGCACGAATACCGCGTGAGCCTAATTCTTTGGCAACCGATTTAGCCAAGCCAATCATACCTGCTTTTGAGGCTGAATAGTTAGATTGACCGGCATTACCCGACACACCAACTACAGAACTCATATTGATTATACTACCTGTTTTTTGTTTCATCATGATTGGCGTGCAAGCATGGATAAAATTGAAAGCCGATTTCAGGTTTACATTAATTACTGCATCCCATTGACCTTCGCTCATGCGCATCATCAAACCATCTTTAGTGATTCCGGCATTGTTAACTAACACATCAATACGTCCAAATTCTTTCAAAATCTCGTCTACAACAACATGTGTTTCGTCAAAATTAGCTGCATTCGAAGCATAACCTTTTGCTTTTACGCCCAGAGCTTCAATTTCGTTTTGTGTTGCCAAAGCGTTTTCATCGATATTTAAATCGGTAAATGCTATGTTTGCACCTTCGCTTGCCAATTTAAGGGCAATTGCTTTTCCAATACCACGTGCAGCACCTGTTACGATGGCTACTTTTCCTTCTAATAATTTCATAAAAGTGTATGTTTCTAAAAATGAATTATAAAAATTTCGGGTGCAAAGATAGTGCTTTTTTCCCGAAAAGATAACGAAAACTGCATAAATTGATTAGTTTTGTGCAGAAAAATTGTCACGAAGAACATTTGATATCTTTTTCCAAACAAAAAATCGCCCAATTTCTCAGGCGATTTCTATAGTCTTTGTTTTTATTTTTGTATCTTAAATCTTATCCATTCATCGAAACCAAAAACTCTTCGTTATTTTCGGTACGTTCTAATCGTTCTTTAAGGAATTCCATGGCTTCCATAGAATTCATATCCGATAAGTGACGACGTAGAATCCACATGCGGTTCAAAGTATCTTTGTCGAGCAATAAATCATCTCGACGGGTACTTGAAGCCATGATATCAACTGCAGGGAAAATACGTTTATTCGATAATTTACGGTCGAGTTGAAGCTCCATATTGCCTGTTCCTTTAAATTCTTCGAAGATTACTTCGTCCATTTTCGATCCAGTTTCGGTCAATGCAGTTGCAATGATTGTTAAGCTACCGCCATTTTCGATATTACGAGCTGCACCAAAGAAACGTTTTGGTTTGTGTAATGCATTGGCATCCACACCTCCCGAAAGAATTTTGCCCGAAGCAGGTGAAACCGTATTGTAAGCACGAGCTAAACGTGTAATTGAATCGAGCAGAATTACTACATCCTGACCACATTCTACCATTCTCTTTGCTTTTTCGTGTACCATACTTGCAACTTTTACATGTCGTTCTGCTGGTTCGTCAAATGTAGAAGATACTACTTCGGCACGAACGCTACGTGCCATATCTGTAACCTCTTCAGGACGCTCATCTATCAGTAATACAATCATGTACACTTCGGGGTGATTAGCTGCAATGGCATTAGCAATGTCTTTAAGCAAAACAGTTTTACCCGTTTTTGGTTGCGCTACAATTAAGCCACGTTGACCTTTACCAATGGGAGAAAATAAATCGACCATACGAGCCGAAAGTGTATCATTTTTTCCGCTACACAAATTAAATTTAGTGTCGGGAAAAAGTGGAGTAAGGTGTTCAAATGGCACACGATCACGTACATATTCGGGCGAGCGACCATTGATTTGAGCAACTTTTATAAGCGGAAAATATTTTTCACCTTCTTTTGGCGGGCGTATTGCACCTTTAACAGTATCGCCGGTTTTAAGTCCAAAAAGTTTGATTTGCGATTGAGAAACATAAATATCATCAGGCGAGGCTAAATAATTATAATCAGCCGAACGTAAAAAACCATAACCATCAGCCATCATTTCCAATGTCCCTGTGCCCTCAAGAATTCCATCAAAATCAAATTGTTTTTCTCCTTTATCGGGTCTTTGATTGAATTTAGTACGATTATTATTATTGTTGATATTTGTATTAATTACCGTTTTATGATGCTTAATTTCAGGTAGTTCTTGCTTGGCCTGAGCATTTTCAATAACACCATCAACTACTTGTTCTAAACTAACTTCGGGTACAAATAAAGTTTCGTCGGTTATTGGCTCAACATCAGACTTATCCGATAGAACAAATACTTTTGTAGGTGTTGGAGTAATAGTTTCAGCTTCAACAACTGCTACTTCTACTATTGGTTTTTTAATCAACGGTTTAGGTGCTTTTTGTTGTTTGGGTTTATTGTTCTTTTTTTCAGGAACTATTTCAGATGGTGCAATAATTTCTATCGGTTGAGCAACAATAGGCTCAATGACTTCAGAAATTTTTGTAACATTTTTATTTTCCGGGGTTGGTTTTACAGCAGGTTTATGTGCTGGTTTCTGAACCGGTTTTGTAGGTAGATTAGCGTTTGTGAATGCTTTTTGTTCTGGCGTTTTTTTTACTGGAACACGAAGACGCTTTTTGCGGTCAATTTCTTGATTTTCGTTCGAAATTGTTTTTCGTTGTGCATTGACAACAGCTTGTTGGTCGAGAATGTCATAGACCAATGTTTCTTTTTTTGTTGAATTTGAGACTTTTAGTCCTAACTCGGTAGCGATATCCTTTAATTCGGATAGTTCTTTCGCATTCAGTTGCAAAATGTTGTAATTACTCATAAAATGATGATGAACGTTATTGGTGAGATTTTCCTCGTGGAAAATAAACGTTGTTTTGGGTGATTGTTATTATTGATTGTTAAACAAAAGCAGGACTGCCTTTGTGTTTGAAAACGTTGCAAAAGTACGACTATATTTTGAAGTAACAAATAATTATCCTGTTTTTATTAATATTATTTCAATTTAAACGTAAAGAATTACATTAAAGTTCATAAAAAGTAAAAGAAAACAGCCTATAAATAAATAATTTAGTTAATATATTTCAAAACAGAAATAAATCATTATTACAAAATCATTTTAGACCTTCATTTCCAGTGTCTAAAACTGCTTTCCATTTTCCATTTTGGTTTTTCTGCCAAATTGTTGTGTAGGTACCTTCTTCAATTTTATTACCAGATGATTTTTCGATTATTTGGTAAAGTCCATAGGTATAACCAAGTTCTCCCGAATCGGCAATTTTGGCAAATTCTGGTTCCCACGTGAGAATAAATGTACTGTCGTTTCTGGCTAAAAGTTGATTTTCAATTGCTATAATTCCCACAATTGGTCGTTTCTTCGCAGTTAACATCACCCCATTGGTATCGAACATGGCTAGAAATGCATAATTCATTCCCTTTTCTTTCGAAAGTGCTGAGTAGAAACGATCGATATCTATTAATTCTTTAGTATTATCCATTTTTGGCAGATTTGAACTGGTTAAAAGTACTGTAAATAATATTATTGAATAAAAATAAATTGTTTTCATACTATTGGAACTTAAAAAGTTTTCACAAAGATAATACTAAATTCCAATTTGTTCCCCAACTGTATTTTATGGTAACAAAAAAACTCCCAAACTTTTCGAATGGGAGTTTTAAATTTATTTTGTTTAATAATTATTTACAATAAATATTGTTCACTAATTGATTTGTTTTCCTGAACCCTATAGATAGTATCTGCAAACATTTTAGATATGGAAAGAATTTTTGCTTTTGAACATTTGTTAATATCAAAAGGAATTGAATCCGTAAAAGCTATTTCGGTTAATGCTGATTTACAAACTCTATCAGATGCATCGCCCGACATAACGCCATGAGATACAATAGCACGAACACTTCTTGCCCCTTTAGCCATCATCAAATCTGCCGCTTTGCACAGCGTTCCAGCTGTATCAACCATATCATCACATATTATTACATCTTTACCATACACTTCACCAATAATGGTCATTTCACCAATAACGTTGGCCTTTTCACGTGTTTTGTAGCAAATTACCATTGGTACACCCAAGTGCTTAGAATATGAACCGGCACGTTTTGAACCTCCCACATCTGGCGACGCAATAACCAAATTTTTTAATCTAAGTGACTTAATGTAAGGAACAAAAATGGTTGAAGCATAAAGGTGATCAACAGGAATATTAAAAAATCCCTGAATTTGGTCGGCATGTAAGTCCATAGTTATTATACGGTCAACTCCGGCAACACTAAGCATATCAGCAATTAGTTTTGCACCAATAGATACGCGAGGTTTGTCTTTTCTGTCCTGTCGCGCCCAACCAAAATACGGAATAACAGCTATTACTTTGTATGCTGATGCGCGCTTGGCAGCATCAATCATCAATAGTAATTCCATTAAATTATCGGAGTTTGGAAAGGTAGACTGAACTAAATAAATGTATTGCCCCCGAATGGATTCTTCGTAAGAAACTGAAAATTCGCCGTCCGAAAAATGCTCGATTTTCATATTTCCGAGTGGACACTCTAAACTTTGACAAATTTTCTCAGCAAGATAACGACTTTTTGTGCCCGAGAACACTTTAAAAGGTGCATTTGAAACTGACATGGATTGTAATGGATTTTGAGTTGAAGAATTTTTTGCAAAAGTACGGGTTTTTTGTCGTGATATAGTAACGAAAAGTCTTAAAATTTTAATGAATATTTATTAGTGAAAAATACATGTTTTATATATATTCTTCTTCAATAAAAGTCACTAAGGCATTCGAATAATCATTCTATAATGAATTTAGTGTTGTTTTACTGATTAGAATTTCATTTTTAGAGAATTTCCGCAAACGTTTGTAATCAAATTCATTGTTTTTTTATAATCGAAAAAAAGAATATTATATAAATGCTATTACTTTTGATTAAAGTTTTTTTGAATGAAAACAAATCTAAAACTTTATTAATCAATATCCACTTATAACAATACATTTCATATATGAAAATACATTTTAAAATACCTTATTTTACTCACTGGGGACAACGATTATTGTTAAGTGGCAATATTCCTGAATTGGGAAATGGTGATATTTCTAAGGCTTTAGCACTCAATTTTCAGGGTAAAGAAGATTGGTACGCTGAAGTAAATATTTCAAGGCCTGAATCGTTCGTAATTAATTATAAATACATTTTATTTACCGAACAAACTGGACAATATGTTGAAGAATGGGGCAATGATAGATTTTTAGAGTTAAACCCTCTGGAAATGGATCATTTTTTCTGTTATGATAACTGGAATTCAGCCGGTAGTATTGAAAATGTGTTTCTTACTACTCCTTTTCAAAGGGTTTTATTGAATGATAATTATTCAAATATTGAATCGAAAAAATCAGATAAATTTACTCATATATTTAAGGTTAAAGCTCCATTATTAAAAAAGAATGAAGCACTTTGTCTGATTGGCGATTGTGCAGCCATGGGAAATTGGTCAACTGTAAATCCAATAATTTTAGGACATTCCGATGATAATTGGTGGTCGGTTTCAGTAGATTTAAGTAAAGCAAAATCCGAAGTACATTATAAGTACGGAATTTATGACCCTGAAGATAAGCAATTTCGCTATTTTGAATCTGGCTCAGACCATATTGCACCCATAATTAATTCTAAAAAAACATATATTCAAATTTCAGATACTTTTGTTCATATTGCCAATAATACCTGGAAAGGTGCTGGCGTAAGCTTACCGGTTTTTAGTATTCGTACCAAGAAAAATATGGGAGTTGGCGATTTTGGTGATTTAAAGTTACTCATTGATTGGGCTGAAAAAGTAGGTTTAAAACTTATTCAGGTTCTGCCACTTAACGATACCATTGGAACTCATACTGATGAAGATGTTTTGCCTTATGCGGCAATTTCTGCATTTGCTTTGAATCCCATTTTTCTTAATTTACCTGCAATTGGAAAACTTCCTACAACCCATCCTTTACAAAAAGTTTTTAAAACCAATCAATCTGAATGGAATGCATTGGATTTGGTGCCATTTTTGGATGTAATTAATTACAAATTGCAGTATGCAAAAGAGTTATATTTGCAACAAAAAGATAAATTTTTAGCAGACAAAGATTTTAAAGATTTCTATAATAATAATGAGTATTGGTTAGCACCTTATGCAGCCTATTGTGTATTACGCGACCAGTATGGCACATCGGATTATAGACAATGGAAAGAATATGCACGTTATGATGCACTGAAAATTGCCGAATTCTCTTCACCCGAAAAGCTTCATTATGATGATATTACACTGAATTACTTTATTCAGTACCATCTTCATTTACAATTATCCGATGCTGCAAATTATGCACATAAACATGGCGTAGTACTTAAAGGTGATATTCCGATAGGAGTGAATCGGAATAGTGCGGATACATGGGTATCGCCGGAACTTTTCCACATGCACATGCAAGCCGGAGCACCGCCTGATATGTTTGCAGTGAAAGGTCAAAACTGGGAATTGCCTACTTATAACTGGGAAATGATAGAACGAACCGGATTTGACTGGTGGAAGAAAAGATTTGCACAAATGTCAAATTATTTTGACACATTCCGTATTGATCATATTTTAGGCTTTTTCAGAATTTGGCAAATACCAGTCAATCAGGTTGAAGGAATAATGGGTCATCTTAATCCATCTACACCGATTCATATAAATGAATTTGCTGAAAAAGGTTTATGGATGGATTATAATCGTTTTTGCAAACCATATATTACTGATTCAATTTTATGGGATTTCTTTGGAGAAGAAGCGGCATGGGTTAAAGCCAATTGTTTACAAATTGAAGACGGTTGGATTTTTAGATTGAAGGCACCATATCAAAGTCAATTGGCTGTAGAAAAGCTTTTTGATGAAGGCAAGATTACAGAAAGAGTAAAATGGGGCTTGTTTGATTTGATTTCAAATGTTCTTTTATTTGAAGTAGAAGGTAGTCATGGAACTCAATTTTATCCTCGTTTCGGTATGGAAAGTCTACGGTCGTACCGCGATTTAGATAATTACAGCAAAGATAGATTACGCGAATTATACGTTGATTATTTTTATCGTCGTCAGGATGCTGCATGGTATAAATCGGGTATGGAAAAACTTCCTGCTTTGAAACGGGCTACCAATATGATGATTTGTGGCGAAGATTTAGGTATGATGACACCATGTGTAACTTCAGTTATGAACGAACTTGGGATTTTAAGTCTGGAAGTTCAACGTGCACCAAAATCAAATAAAATTGAATTTTTTCATCCTGTTGATGCTCCATATTTGTCCGTGGTAACGCCTTCGACACACGATATGAGCACTGTGCGAGGCTGGTGGGAAGAGGATAGAGGTGTAACTCAACGATTCTACAATTCTCAACTCGGCCATTGGGGTGAAGCACCTTATTTTTGCGATTGGTGGATTTGCAGAGATATTTTTCTACAACATTTATATTCACCGGCTATGTGGAGTGTTTTTCAAATGCAGGATTTATTAGGAGTTTCGGATGCAATTCGTCGTTCAAACCCACACGATGAACGTATAAACGTACCTTCCAATTCAAAATATAGCTGGCGATATCGATTACATTTGAATATGGAGGATTTACTTGGGAAGGATGATTTTAATGCAGAATTGAAAAATTATATAACTCAATCGGGTAGGGGATAAGTTAAAAAGAAAAACACGGATTAATAAAATTAGTCCGCGTTTTTCTTTTAAATTAGTAACTTTATTAAACCAGCCAGGGAAATTTAAAGCATGATTCATTATACAAACAATAATCGGCTATTCCGTTTACCGCCAAGGTTTTTACAACTTCTGCTTCCGATAGCAATTCTTTTGCAAATAGGAGGGTAGTACCCGTTTTAACCCGATCGTCAACCAATAAAATACGTTTTCCTTTAAATTCAAAGTCAATTTCTGCAAGCAATTTAGGTTTGTCGTACAATTTATTTTGCATGGCATCGCGTAAATTCAACTTTAATAAATGGAATTCGCAACCTAAACGTTGATTAATCATTGCAGCCGGAATAATTCCTCCATTTGCAATAGCAACCACCATATCGAAAGTTTCGGGAATTTCAATCACCCGCACCCGCTCCAACACTTCCTCAAAAGACTTTCCCATTGAATAAGCTATAACTATTTTTTGATAGCTTTCAAAATATAATAACCACCAACTAATTGAAGTAACATACCGGCAAGTCCCAAACGAATATCCTGAAGTGCAGTAAACATACTACCAGTTAATGCAAATTCAGCAATAGTTCCAATTCCTTGATAGAAAAGGATGATTAATAATAAACTTTGAAGTTTCACTTCCTTTGTACGGTATGCCACATAACTTGCAGCAGTAGCCAATAGTCCGGATTTAATTAACAGAATTGGAAGCATTTCGGTGGCAGGCATTCCAAAAAGAAAATGATTAACTAATGGAGAAGCCACTGCTGTAAGTAAACCAGTAACGAAACCGTATTTATAAGCAGCAATAAGAGTAAAAAAGTAAATTGGCAATAGCATTTGTCCGCCCATTGGCAATAAATGACAAACTTGTGGTAAAACAATATTACCAACGATAAATAGTGAAGCAAAAGTATAAGCTTTTAATTCATTGACTTTTAGAGAATAAAGTTTGATTGTAGTTTCCATAAAAAATGACTATTTAATTATAATATCTGATTTATTAATATGTGTTTTGGACAATTAAAATAATAATTTACCCCGACAAAAATAAGAATTATTGCTGAATAAGCAAAATTTATTGTAAAGATAAAAAAGGAGACACTAAAACTCTACCATAATAACGCTTATCGGAAGCTTGAAAAATGCTCTTTTAGGAGCAATTCCCGAGATAGTTATCGAGAGGTACAGTTGTTAGTTTTTATGAATAGAAAGCTCCGTAGGAGCGAAATAATAAAAGGTCATGACTTCGTTAACAATTTCTCATAATTTATTCTAAACTAAAATGGGAGTATTCGTGGGAATGGGTGTATTATAGGTTTTTCATCCCATCTCAACTCTAGAACGCCATAAAAAAACTTTTTGGCCCTTTCCCAACACCGGGACGCCATAAAAAAAACTTTCTAGCCCTTTCCCAACATCGGGAAAGCATAAAAAAAACTTTTTGGCCCTTTCTCCGGATGGAGACTGTATAAAAAAACATTTTTGCTCCTTTCTCCAGATGGAGACTTCATTTTAAAAATCGTTCGAGCCATTTCTCAAGCTTGGTATTGATTTTATCAATTATTCATTAATAATGTTTATATTTGCGGTGTAATAAAAAACTATAGCACATATCTCGATATATGGAAGATAGCCACAATATTTAAAAAAAACAGATGCTCAGAAACAGAAAGAAGAGAATTAAAGAGAAGTTGCTTAATGAGTTTGGAAATTTAAAAACTGAATCATTTGATTTTGAATACATAGAAAGTTATTTCCGAAAGAAAGACCATTCTACAGCATTCCATACCCTTTCTGACAAGACCTGTAACGATTTGGACTTTCACGAATTATTCATGTTTAGCGACCGAACAAACTCAAAAGTAGGGCAACAATATCTTTATAATAAGTTGAGAAATATTCCAGCTGACTCTTCAGAAAATATCAAGAATGAAAGACTTTTGGATGAGTTTACGAATAATCCCGACTTTAGAGTATCTGTTCAACGCCAATTGAGCAAATTGAATGATAGAGAAGTATATTATATTGCTACCCTATTTCAGGATGAAATTTTAAAACCACCCAAATGGTATTTTATTGTTCCGTTGTTATCTTTTGCAAGTGTGTTGTCCTTTATAATGGCATTTTTCAACCCAGTATTCTTTCTTGTAATTTTGGGTTTATCTATTATCAACATTGTTATTCATTTTTGGAATAAGAAAAATCTACACAATTATTATAGTTCTATTCCACAACTGTCAAAACTAAATGGAGTTGCTCAAGAATTATATAAGAATGATATTTTGAAGGATATTAATCCGAATTTGATGAAATCGGCAAGTGTACTAAGCAAAATCAATAGTAGAATGTCTATTTTCAATTTGGACGCAGGATTACAAAGTGACCAACAGATGTTTTTTTGGGCAATTATGGAACTTGTAAAAATTGTATTCTTGTTGGAACCATTATTTCTATTTGGAACTTTAAAGCGCATTGACACAAAAAGAACTGAGATTGAAGATGTGTTTCTATTTGTTGGAGCAATAGATGCTATTGTATCCATTGCTTCACTTCGCAAGGGATTGAACAACTTCTGTACACCGAAAATTATTGACGGACAGAAAAGACTTTTTGCTCAGGAGGTATATCACCCATTAATTGAAAACTGTGTAAAAAACAACTTGAAGGTAAACGATAAATCAATTTTACTGACAGGCTCAAATATGTCAGGGAAAACTTCATTTATTCGTACTATCGCTTTAAATGTAATAACTGGATTGACTATAAACACCTGTTTTGCAGAACATTTTTCCATGCCGAGAGTACGTGTTTTTTCAGCAATACGGATTAGCGATGATTTAATGAACGATAGAAGTTATTATTTTGAGGAGGTCATTACTATAAAAGAAATGATTGATAAAAGCAAAGGCGAAAACTTAAACTTGTTTTTACTCGACGAAATATTTAAAGGAACTAATACAGTTGAACGAATTTCAGCAGGCAAAGCTGTTTTATCTTCATTGAACAAAGAGAATAATATCGTTTTTGTATCGACACATGATATAGAATTGGCTGACTTATTGAAGAATGAATATGATTTATATCACTTCAGCGAAATTGTTGACCATAAAACAGTTGATTTCGACTACAAGCTAAAAGAAGGAAAATTAAAGAACAGAAATGCTATCAGGATACTTCAAATCAACGATTATCCCGAAAGTATTATAAAGGAAGCCATTGAAATATCGGAAGAACTTGACAAAATTACTGTCGCCAAAACATAGACTTTCGTGCGGTCGGCAAGACTCGTTTATTAGGTACAGAAAAAAATCTTGAGTAAAACTTTTTACAGTTTTTAGGTTATTAAATTTGTTTTTGCGGTGAAAAAATGTTATTTTTACCACAAATTATGCAGTGAAAAGAACTAAGACCCAACGGATATATAATCATTAATTCCTTGCAAAATGGTGGGATTCCCCTCGCTGGCGCAGGTCTGTGACCTGTGACAATGTAGAAAAAAATCCGGTGTAAAACTTTTTACAGTTTTTAGATTGAAAATTTGCTTTTGCGGTGAAAAAACGCTATTTTTACCGCAAATTATGCAGTGAAAAGAATCAAGACCCAGCGGATATATAATCATTAATTTCATGCAAAATGATGAGTGTTGCACGTTGGTTCCC
>JBMOHG010000048.1:0-13189 GCA_049317965.1 Paludibacter sp. | reverse complement strand
TTTACTGAATATCAAATCGAAAACTTCTATAAGAATAAGTACGATAATTATTAGTTCGAGTGCACGGTTTTCGCGATGATGTAATACTTCCCTGAAATTGCTCAAATTGTCCTCTATGATTTTCAAATGATACTCAATTTCACGAAAGCGGGTTTTTAGTTCAAAGGTTTTTGACAAGCCATTATTTACATTTGAGAGGTATTCGTTTTCCCAAACTATTTCAGGGGCATCCAAAATATAAAGTTCGTCAATGATTTTGTTTTTAGTGTTGAGTACCTTGCCAATAAATTTCAGCATTTCTCGTTTTGTAATGTCGATTTTACCAAACATTTCTAACTGAGTAGTAAAGTCAGTTACTGCAAGTAACAATTTTTTAGATTCATCCAAATAATAATCCATTACCACCGAATGTCCTACATTCAACATGCAAATTTTAATAAGCTCATTGTTGATTTCTGGCACATTGGCACTATTGTAAGAAAATGATAACGGCTTTTTACTATCGATATTAACTATAAAATTTTCTGTCAACTTATTCGTAAAAAGCGCCGATGTATAATTTTCGATAAACGATATTATTTTGCTTTCATCGATTTCTGTAAAATCGGCAAAAATAACGACACCGTAATTGAAAACATATATATATGATTTTTCTTCGTATTCGTAAAATAATTCGAACGATGACGAAGACAATAATTTGCTTGTAAAATCACGTTTTAATCTTTTTATATCAATGCTTTCGGCAATTTGATATGCTGATATTTTTAACATATTGATATTCTTGAAACTGTAGTAATAATCGATATGATTTTATCTCGCAAATATAATTATAATTCACAGAATTTCAAATGAAACGGCTATTTAATCCGAATAATAATTAAAGAAAATATCTCATATTTCAATTACATTACATTAGTGTTACATTTTGAATTATATTGATTAATTTAAAGAAATGTTGTAAGTCAATATTTCAATAATTAATTCTAAACAAAGGGCACTAAAATACACAATTAACATATTAATAAGTATACATTTGCATTATACTTGATACTGTATTTTAGAATCAGAAACCTTAAACTGTGAATATTTTTGAAAATTTTATGGATTATTATTTCAGTGCTATTGGTTGGTGCATTTGATTAGTAATTTATCAAAATGAGAAACAATAATTATCAGGTTTTAAATATAATTTGAGAAAAATCTAGACCAAATGAAATGGAAAAGTATAGCAAAGTTATTGCTAATTTTTTGTTTCGAATTTAATTTTCGAATATTAAAGAATCACTTCCCATTAGTAACAGAGGAATTTAGTAGTCTGATTTTTTCTTTGAAGTTAATTATTGAAGACAAAAAAAATAACACCTGTAGTCAACGCTTTCACTTGTCAACCAGAGGTGTTATTCACCCTAACATTTGAATATAAAATGTAGTTTTTTTATTCCAATAAATCAAATTGAACGTAATGAGTTATAAAATTTTTCTTCCCATTCATTCTTATAAAATTCAAACCATTTTTTCCCTTTAGCAGAATTAAAATTAACGCCTAAATCAGAGAATGCTTGTTCCACATAATTTTCAGAAAAAACAGTTTCGGGATTAAATATATTTTGAGAAAAAATTTCATGGTTTTTTCTTAATTGTTCATAAAGCTTCTTGGATTGCTTTTCCAGCCCTTTTTTTTTGCATTTTGAAATTGTAATCATAAATTTAGAATAATAAATATCATTCAAGATATGTAATTTACATTATATTTTAACATATTTAATGGCATTTTTCTACTGTATGTATTAAATTTCACTTGTGTATTTTGCAAATAATTCTCAACGAAACAATTTTTTCAAATATTTTTCAGCAAAAATAGATGTTCAGTATTACAAATGAATTAAAACAACATAAACATATTAATAACAGATATTAAATTTCAAAGTCAAATACAGGAGGTTATAGCATCCTTTGATAAATGGATTAGAAAATAATTAAAAAGGATTTTCGAATATAATTTATATTGAACAGTGATAGAAACAATAGATTATATTCTTCCAAATAAACATCTATTATCGTCAAATTCATCTATTTTTCTTTTTTATATGAGTAAATTGATTCACCCAATGCATTAATAAAAGTTATACTTAAACTGCTGTTTGTTACTGAACAAATAGAAAATCCTGAATTTCCATTACAGAATTTTGTACCAACTATTGCTTTTACAGGTCGAGAACCTGAGGCTGAACTATTAACAATATAATCAACAGGAGAATCGGTTTGTGTGATATGTTGAAAATTATGGATATGCCCACAAACATAAAAATCGACTTTATATTTTCTTAAAAGAGGATCTAATCGTGCTTGCATATCAGTTCTCTCCACTTCGTCCTTGGGTGTATAAGCATAAACAGGGTGATGCCCAATAACAACTTTCCATTTCTCGGTTGAAACACTTAGTACACTGTCAATAAAGTGTAATTGTGTTTTGTAATCTTGCTTACAAGCATCAGGATATTCTTCGGGATTGTTGCGATATTTGTCAATAAGAGGTGCTGTATCGACAAACACAAGCCTGATTGAAGTGTTTTTATCAATTTTTTTCACCATCGTGTAATAACGTGCCGGCATCACCCACCGCCGACTGACATTGGAATAATCGAGTACAGCTTGTGTATTTCCACGGTACTCATGATTTCCTAAAATGGGATACCAATCCAACATTAACTCTGGATGAGTATATATTAGTTCAAAGTTAGTCATCCAAAGTGGATCGTTTACGCTTGCTACTCCATTAAAATGATGTTCATCACCTGCTGCTGCTACAAATTCAATATTGGCCTTTCCTGCCCATTCGCCCATTTGTGTAGCAATCGGTTTTTGGTCATAATATCCATTACGACCCATGTCGTTGGCAATCATAAAGTTGTAACCATTTAAATCAGGACTCGGAACTTTATTTGTTGCTTTTTTCACTGCCAATACATTGGAAGTATTTAGCAAAACTATAACTGCAATAAGTAAGAGTTGAGTTAATGTGTTTTTTTTCATCTATGTTGTTTATTTCAAAAAATAACATAAAACAATAAGAAGATAAAAGTCTTCTTATTGTTTTAAATTGCTGTAAAAATATACTTGTATCTATATTTTAAAGTCCATAAGCTCCAAAATAAACAGCTGGTGAAGGTGAGGTATAAAGCTTACCATCAACAGTAATACCAGTAGTAGCAAAGTGACGAGTAAATGTTGTTTTTCCACCGGTTAATGCTGTAGATCCTGTTTTTAAATGAAAATCCCATGCAGTATTAAATACTTGTGGGATATTACCACTTTTGGTTGACCCTGCATTAATGTCGATTGTAGTCTGTGGCGTGTAATTAGTAAAGTTCGGATTTTTATCTCCTGCAGAAGCACTTACAATATCATTGGTTCCAAGTAACTGACCTTTAACTGCATCGGCCAAGTATTGAGTTGCACCGGTAGCTGTAGAAGCATAAAAATAGTTAGGTGTAATTACCGAACGGGCATCCATTACATTAGCAGCATCTTGTTTTGTTGCCCAACGACAGTCAGCTATCAAGTTGTTATATAACTCAGCATATACATTCAGTTCTAACCAGATAGAGCCACCTTTCACTTTTGGACGTCTCCAACCACAATTCAACACCGTGTTATTATAAACAAAAAGATGAGCTTGAGGGTCAAGTGCTCCATTATTAGAGAGTTTAAATCCATTGGAGTTGGCATCGTAAATTAAATTGTAAGCCACATCTGCCAAACATCCCGATTTATAGTTAATCGCCTCGCCACCATCAAATCCACTGGCTATGAACTTATTATTGGCTACTATTGATTTTCCACCAGTGATATAAATCTGATCTTCAGCATTGTTATGGAAAGTACAGTTTTCGATAACCACCGATCCAGCCAAGTTGCAGAAATGGAATCCCGGTACTCCTTCACCAGTAGTAGTTTTGAATAATTGGTGTTTAAACGATTCCGACTGTTCGGTAGTTTGCGCGCCACCAAATTCGATAATGGTGTTTTTCAACAAAACTTCTTTAGAGTCGTAACCACAAATAATACCACCCCAATAGCGAGCAAAACGTTTTGCCTCAGTACGGTATTTTTCTTCTACAGAAAAACGGATTGGTTTTGCTTCTGTACCATAGCAATACAAATTACCCAAAACAATAAATTCTGGTCGTACAATTGTGTCGGCCATAATAATTTTAACACCTTCTTCGATGTACAATGAAGTTCCTTTTGGAACAATGTAGTGATTGGTGAGCGTTACAACCGTATCAGCTTTCCAAACGATAGATCCGGCAGGATATTCTTTTCCTACAGGAGTTTCTTCTTTCTTGTCACATGAAGTGAAAGTCACCAAAGCCACGATAGCGGCCAGAAAAAATTTTGAAATTGTTTTTGTGTTCATTTTTTTTGTTTTTAAATGTTTGTTCTACAATTTATAACGTACCCCAAAAAGAAAGTTTCTATTGAAATAGTCTTTTCGGATTAAAGTTTCACTGTTGGTTGACGATTGTAATGGAAAAATATTGTTGTAAACATTCGTAGTTTTGATAAACTCCACCAAAGGCGTATTTAATAAATTATTAGCTTTAAAAAAGAGAGAAATACCATTTTTAAATTTCTTATCGGCCGAAAAATCCATCTGAATTGATGCTTTTTGCCAATAATCAGAATTAAGAAATCGCGATGCAATAACAATTCTATCACCCATATAAACACCCGAAAGTTGAGCATTCCATCCGTTTTTTACACTTTTATAAAGCAATGTGAGGTTGGCAACATGACCAGCTTGTCCTACCAGCGGTCGGGTTTGGTCAATTAGACTGGTTTTGGTATTTCCGTTTTCATCTTTGGTGTAAAATACTTTGGCAGTGGTTATGCTTGAATGCGTGTAAGTATAATTTGCCTTTAATCCAAACTGGCGTATATATTTGATATAATCCAACTCCAAACCTAAATTTTTGGCATTACCTAAATTATCTTTTCCATAACCATACTGACGTTGATTGACTGAGAAATAGGCATCTTCAATAGGAGATTTGATGTTTTTGTAGAACATACCTACCAATAATTGTTCTTCTGGTTTTGGAAATAACTCCCATCGAATATCAAAATTTTCGATAACGGCATGTTTCAAATTTTTGTTACCATATTCGGTATATTCCTCATAATTCATTTGATATGGTACAATTTCGTAAAAACCAGGACGATTGATTGAGCCGTAATAACTTAATCGCAAATTCGTTTTTGAATTGTAACTGTATTTTATATTAATATTGGGTAAAATGTCGGTATAAACTTGCTTTCCGTTTGGATCATCACCCGAGTTTGGGAAATACATGAAGTAACCTTGATTGGTATTTTCGACCCTCACACCTGCAATAACCTCTATTTTATCTTTTTGAATTTTCGATTGAAAATAACCAACAGAAATTTTCTCGGTAGCTTTGTAGTTCAATGGTCCAACACTACCTTTTGGTGTATAAAGTGTCCATTTTATATCTTCTATATTTGTGAAATCTACTCCTTGTTGTTGATTGTCAACGGGTTTAAGTGTATAACTCACATAGAAATTATCTCGTTTTTTATCACGATACAATGCTCCGGCTTGCCAAGTTATATTAGCAAACGAAAAATTTGTATTGTACTTAAGATGTAATAAACCTGAATAATCCATATCAGAATTATGTTCCCAGCGACGAGTAGAACCATCTGCATCGGCATAAATATTGTCAATATAATTTTGCCTCAGATTGTCGAGGTTTACTGTAGTCATATCGGGCACTTGTTTTCGTGCATCAGAATATACCATCGACCAATTGATGTTTAAAGCATTGAATAGTAGATGTTCGCCCTGTAGAGTGGAATTTAGGATTTGTTGATTGGTGAGCCTCAAACGTGTTTGGTAAGAAAAATCACCATTACCTTTATCGGGCTCGTAGTTAAGTTTGAAATTGGTAGAGGCCGATTGCCTCACCTGCTTATTACTCATGTTAATATAAGCATTATAAAGCTCCAACTTGTTGTTTTTATCTATTTGAAAATCAAATTTGGAATGTAATCCAAATTGTGATTGATGTTCAGAGTAATCGCGTTCTTTCATTGAAGTAATTCGCACATTACCTTCTGTTTGTAGCATCTCATCTTCAAAGAAAGTGCTGTTGGTGCCTTTGTTTACACTTTTATAGTTACCGGCAATAATAAATCCAAATTTTTTATCGAAAAGTCTGTTGCCTATTGAAAGCCCTGCAATACCATTTGGAAATGCACTTATTTTAGATACAGCATTAACTCCATTGCCAAAATCACCCATTTTAGCAGAATAGCTGTTTCCAAATTGTTCGTAAGGAGCTATTAGTAAAACATTTTTTTTATCGAAAGACGAAAATTTCTGATCAAAATATCGGGCATTATAACCAGTAGAGATATTGGCTTGTATGCTCAACTGATTTGGAGCGTCTTTCATAACCAAATTCACTGCACCACCTGTAGCATCACCTTCTGTTTCGGCAACCCGTGTTTTACTTACCTCCAATCGGTCGAGTAATTCGCTTGGAAAAATATCAAGTGGAACAAATCTTTGCTTGTTGTCGGGACTGGATATTTTCACTCCATTTACCAACGTAATATTATATCGTTTGTCCATACCACGCAAAATAACATATTGCCCTTCGCCTGTACTATTTTGCTCCATTATCACTCCCGAAACACGTTGCAAAACCCCTGCAACAGTTATGTCTGGTGATAATTCTATACTTCTGGCACTGACGATATTAATTACATTGGACGATAGTTTTTCAATATTCCTTGCACCTATATCAGATGCTCGGTTAAATGCTACAACTTCAACTCCATTTAATTCCAGATGCGAAGGAAAAAGCAAAATTGATATTTTATTACCTTTTGATGTGGTTGTGGGTATTTTTATTTCTAAAGATTTGTATCCAATATAATTACACACAATCACGTCAGAAATAGAGTTAATACTCTCCAACACAAATGAACCATCCAGACCAGAAGTAGTTCCTTTTTTCGAATCTCCTTTCAAATAAACGGTTGCACCAACTAACAATTCTCCATTTCTTGCATCTTGTACAACACCTTTTAATACTTTTGCCTGTGAATTATTACTACAAAATAATAATACAATAATTAAATACCAACACCTCTTCATACCTTTTCTTGCTTAGCAGTTGCAAAATTATGGTGCTAAAAATACAACTCAATTAAGGCATTATTAAAATGCAGTTACAATGTATCTGTATGCATTTAATCATCAAACTAAAATCTAAAAATACTAATTTTAGAAATTGAAAAATGGCTGCCCTTTTGGAGCAGCCATTTGTTTAGATATTTAGTTTCTTCTTATTCCTTTACAAATTTCACAGCATAATTACTTTTTCCAGAAACTACTTTCAATACATAATTTCCTTTTTTAAGTTGCGTTAAGTCTATTTGAGAAGAACCTTTTATGCGTTCTGTTTTAATCAATGCTCCATTTAACGATAATACTTCAACAATTGCCGATGAATTTTCTTTAAAAGTAAAAATCAATGTCAACAAAGTTGAAGTTAAAATCAAAAGGCATATAAACATCGATGTACATCATTGTTATATAATAATTTAAAATTAGAATTTAAGCTGAAAGTATATCGTGTCAAAAATTCTTAGTATGTTTGTAACATCAATGTAATATCGAAAAAGTAATTTTGAAAAATTAATCACTAGCTTTAAATTTAATGGCTTTAGACAGAACAATATTACTACATGAAACATCAGATTAAAAATAAAAATCAGTCGGTAAACCGTGATATAAGCTGGATGTATTTTAATCGGCGAATATTAGATGAGGCAGCTAATCAGTCTATTCCTTTGCTCGAAAGACTGAATTTTCTGGCTATTTATTCGAGCAATCTCGATGAGTTTTTTCAGGTAAGAGTAGCTACTCTACGCCGTATGATTGAGATTGAGGAAAATATGAGAACGGTGAAATCTAATTCTAAAGTAGTTTTAAAAAACATTTTAAAACTAAACGAAAATTATTCGAAGGATTTTGAAAGCACATTTTATCTTTTGATTGCCGAACTGGAAAAAGAGAATATTTTTTTCATAAACGAAACTCAATTAAATGCTGAGCAAATAGAATTTGTAGAAACATTCTACAAAGAAGAGCTAATGAATTCACTTTTTCCCATTTTAGTTTCTCGTATGATTGAAGAACCTGAATTGAATGATAAAAGCACTTATCTGGCAGTAAAAATCAAAGATTCTGATAAAAATGAGAAGAAAAAAAGAAAAGAATATGCTTTAATAGAAATTCCATCGTCCGAATTTACACGTTTTTTGGTGCTTCCCAAAGTGAATGATAAAACTTGTATTATGTTTCTGGATGATGTTATCCGATTCTGTTTACCTCGCATTTTTGCATCACTTAACTATGATAGCTACGAAGCATACAACATAAAATTTACTCGGGACGCTGAAATGGATTTTGAAAACACTGCCTATCAAAGTGTTTTGGATAAAGTATCTAAAGGTGTGAAGAGTAGAAAGTCCGGCGTTCCCATTCGCTTTGTTTATGATAGGACAACTCCAAAAGATGTACTAAAATTCATTGAAAAGTTACTAAAAATAGAGAAAGAAGATGCACACATTGGTGGTGCACGCTATCATAATCTTAAAGATCTGATGTCCTTTCCCAAAATTAAACGACCCGATTTAAAGTTTCCTCCACAACCGCCTATACCGATTCCCGCTTTTGAGAATGCAATTAGTATGATATCGCTGATTCGCACCAAAGACCAATATTCTCACTATCCTTATCACAGTTTTGATTATTTTATTCGACTTCTGCGCGAAGCAGCTATAAGTCCAGAAGTAAAAGCCATCAAAATAAGTATTTATCGTTTGGCTAAAAATTCAAAAGTAATAAAAGCATTGATATGTGCTGCCATGAATGGTAAAAAAGTGACAGCCTCGGTAGAATTGTTGGCACGATTTGATGAAGCTTCTAATATCAATTGGTCAAAAAAGATGCAGGATGCAGGTATAAAGGTGATATTTGGAGTGGATGGACTAAAAGTACATTCAAAGCTAGCTTTTATTTCGGCTAAAAATGGAAATATAGCTTGTATTGGTACCGGCAATTTTCACGAAGGTACAGCTACTGTTTATACCGATTTTACACTTATGACAGCAAAGAAATCAATCGTCGACGAAGTAGAAACAGTATTTGATTTTTTAGAACACCCATACTTAAATCCTGTTTTTAAGGAACTTATCGTTTCACCTATTTATATGCGAAAGAAAATTCTTAGCCTAATAAGAAAAGAAATCGAAAATGTAAAAAAGGGTTTGCCAGCATATATTTATTGTAAAATTAATCACATTGTAGACGATAAAATTATTGAAAAACTTTATCAAGCTTCAAATGCAGGGGTTATTATTAAACTTTTGGTGCGAGGCAATTGTTCATTAATCACAGGTGTGCGAAAATTGAGCGAAAACATTCATGCTTACGGCATTATTGACAGATATTTGGAGCATTCGCGCATAATGACTTTTGCAAATGGAGGCGATGAGCTTTACTATATTGGTTCTGCCGACTGGATGGGGCGAAATTTGGACACCAGAATTGAAGTTTACACTCCTATTTACGATGAGGATTTAAAACAACAACTTAAAAAGGTGATAGAATATGGACTCAAAGATAATCTAAAAGCACGCATTGTGGACGGTTCAGGCAAAAACGAACTTCAGCAAATTATTGATGGTCAAACCTTTCGATCGCAACAAGAACTTTATAAATCTTATAAAGAAAACTTTGAATCTGTTCAATAAATAGTATTCCTACTTAATTTACCGATTAAAAAATCATTTACTTAAAATAAATACAAATGGACAGTATCAAATTTGCAGCAATAGACATTGGATCTAATGCCGTTCGCCTTTTAATAATGAGTGTATCGCCTACAGACCCAACTGAAACTTACAGCAAATTGCTGATGATTCGTTTTCCGTTGCGCTTGGGGCAAGAGTCATTTGTTTCGGGTAAAATAACAGATGACAAAGCTAAACAACTGCTTCGTTTGATGAAAGCATTCAAACATTTAATTAAGGCCTCAGATGTTGTTCAATACAGAGCTTGCGCTACTTCTGCAATGCGCGAAGCAAAGAATTCAAAGGAAATTGTTAAGGAAATTATGAAAGAAACTGGTCTTGAAATTGAAATAATTGATGGACAAGAGGAAGCAAGAATAATTTATGAAAGTCACTTTGCAGATAACTTAAACAAAGATTTAAACTATATCCTTGTCGATGTGGGTGGTGGTAGTACCGAAATAAGTCTGATTGCAAATGGCACATTAATTCAGTCGCAGTCTTATAATATTGGAACTGTTAGGTTGCTTAATAATAAAGTAAAAAACGAGGAATATGAAAAGTTATATTCAGATTTATCAGATTTGAAAGAAGAGTACGTTATTAACGACATAATTGGATCTGGTGGAAATATCATTAAATTAAATACTTTAGCACAGGTTCGTAAGGGTCGAAAACTCTCACTTACTGCACTCGATGCATTAAACGAAACTTTAAAACAATACAGCGTTGATGAGTTAATTGAAAGATATAAATTAAAACCCGATCGTGCTGATGTTATTATTCATGCAGCAGAAATATATATTGATGTTGCACAAAAGGTAGGTGCAAAAAGTTTTATTGTTCCCAAAATTGGACTAATCGATGGCATAGTACATTTACTTTATGTTGACTGGAAAGAAAAAGAAATTTTGAAAGCCATTTCAAAAGAAAAAAAGAAAGGACAAAAGAAAAAGGAATCAAAAGATGAAACTATTGTACAAAACGAAGTTCCAATCGAAAATACAGAAAATTAATTTAAAAGGCTGAGTTTCAAAAATGAAATTCAGCCTTTTTTGGAATTACTGAAATTATAAATGCCAATTAATTTCCCATCAATTTTAATGAAAGCTTTCATCTTTCTTTTGTTTGTATCATCATTTTTGGGTCTTAAATTGTAATGATTAAAACAATTATAGTATAATGACGTTTTAATGATATTCAAAAAATGAGTACATTTGCAGACTTAATTCAAAAACAGACTTTCAAAAGAACATACTATATAAATTATGAGTTTAGTAAGCGAAACCGGCAGATACTTTTTGTTAATGAAAAGGGTGCTTGTAATACCCGATAGAGGTAAAATGTTCTTTCGGCAATTCCCCAAAGAGCTTGAAAAACTGGGTTTGCAATCCTTACCTATTGTAGCCATTATATCAGTTTTTATCGGTTTCATTATGACCATGCAAACAAAGCTGAACACTTCCAACCCTTTATTGCCTATTTACACTACAGGTTTGGTAACACGTGATACACTGTTGCTTGAGTTTTCGTCCACCATTTTATGTCTTATTTTGGCTGGTAAAGTTGGCTCAAATATTGCATCAGAAATTGGCACTATGCGAATTACCGAACAGATTGATGCATTAGAAATTATGGGTGTAAATTCTGCAAATTACCTTATTCTGCCCAAAATACTTGCATTTGTAATCATGATGCCATTTCTGGTTATTTTCAGTATGGCGCTGGGACTTGGTGGAGGATATTTTGTTGGTGTACTAACCGATATTTTGACAACCGGCGATTATCTTGTTGGAATTCAGTATGCTTTTATTCCATATTATGTGTTTTATTCATTGCTCAAATCGGTAGCTTTTGCCTTTATAATTTCGTCAGTAGCTGCTTATTACGGTTATTATGCTAATGGTGGCGCACTTGATGTAGGAAAAGCAAGTACAAACGCGGTAGTAAACGGAAGTATTCTGATTCTCTTTTTCAATATCCTTATTACCAAACTTATGCTTAATTAGGGAATGGTTTAATGGTTAATTCGTTAATTGGAGATTGGTTAATTGGTTAATTGGTTAATTAGTTAATTGGTTGACTGGTTCATTAGTTAATTGGCACAAAAAGAAAAAGAAACCTTTCGAAAACAGTAACTTTTCAAACTATCAAACATCATCCGTCAACTGACGGACAAACTTTTCAAAGTAAATGATTGAAGTAAAAAATGTAAATAAATCCTTTGATGGCAATCACGTTCTGAAAGATGTTTCGGCAGTTTTCGAGACCGGAAAAACCAATATGATAATTGGTGCAAGTGGTTCGGGTAAAACGGTTTTGATGAAAAGTATTATAGGTTTGCACCGTATTGATACTGGTAGAATTGAATATGATGGACGAAATTTGCCCGACATGCGCATGAAAGAGATACGGATTTTGCGCCGCGAGGTGGGAATGCTTTTTCAAGGTTCAGCACTTTTCGATTCGTTAAGTGTGTTGGAAAATGTAATGTATCCGCTCGAGATGTTTGCCGAAACCTCAAAAGAGGAAATGATAGAACATGCTTATTTTTGCCTGAAACATGTAAGTTTAGAAGAAAAAGCATTTCAACTTGCACCCTCCGAAATTAGTGGCGGAATGCAAAAACGTGTTGCCATTGCCCGTGCCATTGCCCTTCAACCCAAATATTTATTTTGCGATGAACCCAACTCTGGCCTCGACCCTAAAACATCGTTGATTATTGATCAGCTGATTCATGAAATTACCCATGAATTTGACATTACAACAATTATTAACTCACACGACATGAACTCGGTAATGGAAATTGGTGAGAACATTATTTTTATAGAAAAAGGAGTAAAAACCTGGCAAGGAAACAAAGATGATATATTTCATGTTGATAATGAAGATTTAAACAATTTCGTTTTTGCGTCTCAATTATACAAAAAAGTTAGAGCTACCAACCAATGAAAATAATATCCTATAATGTGAACGGCATACGTGCTGCTTTATTGAAGAACTTTACCGATTGGCTTAAAGCCGAAAATCCGGATGTGCTTTGCCTACAGGAAACAAAAGCTCAACCTGATCAAATAGACACCATGCTCTTTGCCGAGATGGGATATACTTCGTACTTGCATTCGGCCGAGAAAAAAGGCTACAGTGGTGTGGCAATCATTACCAAACAAGCACCCGATAAAGTGGTTATTGGAATGAACCACCAAGGGTTTGATTCGGAAGGAAGAGTGATACGAGCTGATTTTGGTGATGTAACCGTGGTATGTGTTTATATTCCTTCGGGTTCGTCAGGCGA
>JBMOHG010000047.1:0-13253 GCA_049317965.1 Paludibacter sp. | reverse complement strand
ATTTGAATAGAAAATTATTAATTGTTGATTTAAAAACCAACTATAAGTTAGGTTTCGCCAATGAATTTCTGCAAGAACTTGTAACCATTAGAGATACCATAAAACTTGATGTGTCAAAAAATTGGAATACACTTTATGTTTATCAAAAAAGATTTTCTACGAGTTCATATAATACGAATTTAAATATTAATTTGAGAAATTTATTAAATAATGGCACCGATTATTCCTGGTCGGCTGCTATCGAAGGGCAATTTTACGGCTTCAGCAATATTTATCAATTACCATATTCAGTTTTCGAGAATCAACGAGCACGTGTTGGTCTAAATGGTTCTCTGCGTCTTTTGAATAAAAATCAACATAAAGTTACGATACAAGCTAATAGTGGTTATGCTTTTAATGTGTATGATAATTTAAAATTAAACTCGATTGCAATAACTGCTCCCGGATTAACCTCAACTACTTTTGAAAAAGCAACATATAAAGTTGCAAACCAAATAATTATACCTGATATGGAGTTTTATAAACAAAAGGTTGTTGATTTTCGTTTTGATGCTTGTTATAGTTTTCCATTAAAAATGAAAAGCACTAAATTAGTAGGACTTACTAAAATTTTCTATGGAAAGCAGATAAGTGAAACGTATGGTTCGGGGATGCTTTTTGGTTTATCAGTAGGGCTTATAACGCTCTAATTGAACAGTATTAATAATAATTGATTGATTCTCAAAAATAAATTTTAAATGAAGAAAACTATAATCCCAATTTTACTTTGCATAATCATACCTTTGGTTCTGACAGCAAAAGATATAAAGTCAGAACCCACAAAAGACAATAATTTACAGACCGATACTGTTCAAACTCCAAAGTCAACATCTTTTACTAAAATTGCTGCTGGTGCAAAAGTAAAAAAAGGAATGTTTAATATTTACAAAACAAAAACCGGTAGTTACTTTTTTGAAATTCCTGATTCATTGTTGAACCGTGATATGTTGGTGGCAGCAAGGATTGTGAGTATTAGTGATAATGCTAAAATATCGGCCGGCCAGATGCGAAGTAATCCGGTACTGGTTTATTTTTCGCGTCGTGATAAGCTCCTATTTATGCACCAACCGACCGGAAATTCGTATACAAACGTAAATGATCCTATATCAGTTTCGCTGAACAGAAATAATTTGACTCCAATAGCACTAACATTCGAAATTGCTTCGCGAAATGATAAGGATGATGCTTCGGTAATTGATGTGACTAAGCTTTTCTCATCCGAATTTGATTTGGTGTGGCCGGCTGGCATTGGAACTACTGGAAAACTTGATACAAAAGCTAGTCAAATTCTTGATATGAAACCGTTTCCGCAAAATGTGGAAATTAAGTCCTTTTATAATTATTCGGGTGGAAAAGAACCTTTTTGTGTAAATATCAATTATTCATTCATCTTGTTGTCAAAAATTCCTATGCAAGCTCGACTGGCCGATGATAGAGTAGGGTATAGTGCTGAAAATAAACGTAAATATGAATCAGAAAAGCCATTAGAAACCTTGAAATTTGTAAATAGATGGCGAATTGAACCGCGCGAAGAAGATATTGAAAAATACAAAAAAGGTGAATTAATTGTTCCGAAAAAACAAATTGTGATATATGTTGACACCGTAATGCCTGAACTTTGGCGAAAATATGTGCGACAAGGTATAGAAGATTGGAATTTGGCATTTAAAGAGATTGGTTTCAAACAAGTTATCGTTGCAAAAGATTATCCGCGCGACCCAAACTTCGACTCGGAAGATATTCGAAACACTTGTTTTCGTTATATTACATCTTCAGATGCCAATGCATCAGGCCCATCGTGGGTCGATCCACGTAGCGGCGAAATAATTCAGGGTGACATACTTTGGTGGCACAATGTTATAGATTTGTTGCAAACTTGGAAATTTGTGCAAACTGCAGCAGTTGATCCTCAAGCCCGAAAGAAAGTTTTGGACGAAAAATTTATGGGTGAAACAATTCGATATGCGGTTGCTCACGAAACTGGTCATGTATTTGGTTTACAGCATAATATGCGTGGGTCTTATGCCTATCCTACTGATTCACTTCGTTCGGCAACTTTTACTAAAAAATATGGCACTACTGCCAGTATAATGGATTATGCCCGTAGTAATTATGTGGCGCAACCGGGCGACATGGAAAAAGGAGTCAGTCTTACACCGCCTGTAATGGGTCCCTATGACTATTTTTCAATTAAATGGGCATATAAACCAATTTTTGAAGCAAGCACTCCCGAAGATGAATTGCCGATACTAAATAAATGGTTTTTGGAAAATAACAAAAATCCATTTTTTATTTTTGCTCCCATGATTGTATCCCCAGTTTCCACTGATCCATCTGCACAGGCAGATGCTTTAGGAAACGATTTATTGAAATCAGGGAAATTTGGCATTTCAAATTTGAAAATAATTACAAAAAATCTTCTTAACTGGACAATGGATGATGGAGAAAGTTTTGATTTATTACAAATTAGGTATGACGGAGTTTTTAAGCTTTATTGTAAACTCGTTACACTTCCAATTGCTTATTTAGGTGGAGTTTATAATTATCCGGGAACTTATGGACAATATACTGCGAAATATATCCCAACCGAAAAAAACACACAAAAGGAAGCTCTTAAGTTTATTTTCTCAGAATTAACAACCTGTGATTGGTTAAATCAACCGGAGATAAATAAGTTGATTGGTTCACAAACTGATGAATTAACCAAGTGGCAATCATCGGTAATCACCTTATTATTAGGTAATTTTGTTTTACCACGCATTGTGGCCTCCGAATCATTATTTTCAAAAAATGCATACACCCTGAGCGAGTATTTAAATGACCTTGATACTCAAATTTGGAGCACCACAAGTGATTTGAATCTAAATACTTACGATAAACATATTCAATTATTGTATATTGATAAGTTGATTTCGTTAGTTCGCCCAATGCTAAATTCTAATGAAAAAAATTTAGAACGCAGTACGAATGAAACAATTTTTGCTTCTGCTGCTGCTAGTCAGCTAGTCAGTACAAAATCGAAAATTTCAGGAATCCTGCAATCACAACCACAACATGCCGGTCATTATCGTTTGTTGTTGAATTTAATTGAAAAAGCAAAATAAAAGATATTGAAAAATAAATCGAATAATTAGAATTAAAAAAAAATATGTAAACGTATGAAATTCAGGCTAATAATATTTTTGTTCATTGTACACAGTTTCCCAACGAAAGCAGATTCAGGAATGTGGCTACCATTAAATATTTCGCAGAATATTTCGGAAATGAAAAAAGCCGGTCTTAAGCTTGGAACTGAAGATATTTATAGTATCAATAAAGTTTGTTTAAAAGACGCGGTACTCGGACTTTCTACCGAAGATAACTCATTTGATAGTTTTTGTTCGGCAAGTTTTATCTCGGATAAAGGATTGGTTGTAACTAATTATCATCCTATGATTCGCTATCTGGAAGAATTATCAAATGCTGACCGTGATTTTCTAAAATTTGGTTACTGGGCTACAAAACAAGAAGAAGAAACCAATTGCAGAGGATTGCAGGTTATTCAGCTAGTCAAATTAATTGATGTAACCAACGAACTGTCTATTGGAACTGATACATTGGATGCGAATGAAGAAGATGCTTTTATCAATAAAAAGGCCAAACAATTGATATCACTATATACCAAAGGAACTAAAACTGAAGGAAAGGTAACTTCTTTTATGGGTGGTAATCAGTTTGTTTTGTCAATTTATCGTATTTATCAAGATGTGCGTATGGTTGCTGCTCCGCCAATGGCGTTGGGTAAATTTGCCGGTGATGCCGATAACTGGACATGGCCACGCCATACCGCCGATTTTTCACTTTTGAGAGTTTATGTGAACGAAAAAAACGAGCCAGCTAAATACAGTAAAGAAAATGTTCCTTTAAAGGACAATCCATATTTAAAAGTGTCAACTGCCGGAGTGAAAGAGAATGACTTTGTGATGACAATTGGATATCCGGCAAGAACAAAGCTCTACATTCCATCTTTTGCAATTGATTTTATGGAAAATACCGATTTGCCTGCCCGAATCAAAATTCGTGGAGAAAAATTACGTATTATCAATCAGGCATTGGATGAAAAACCTGAAATTAAATTTCGTTACACTGCGCGTGTTAATAGCATCACCAACAACTACTTACGCTGGAAAGGCGAATTGAATGGTTTAAAAAGAATGCAACTCACCCAACAAAAAGTAGCTGAGGAAAAGGAATTGATGGAATGGATTAATGCTGATACAAAACGAAAAGAAAAATATGGAGACATTATTGAAATACAACGAAAAATTTATGATGATTTAAAACCATACAAAGTTGCAGATATATATTTTAATGAGTCGGGAATTAATGGTGCAGAAATTGTTCCTTTTGCAGGTAAGTTTGAGAAACTTGTACAAATGTTTCACCGTAAAAACGTAAATGAAAAAGCAGTTGCAGGTGAGGTGAAAAGATTAATTCCGCTTGCCGAAATGTTTTTCAAAAACTGGGATTATGAACTGGATAGGCAAATGTATCGTAATATGTTTTACCTTTATTATCAAAATGTAGATAAGAAATTTATTGCCCCGCAAATGTCCGATGCATTAAGTGCTTATGATGGAGATGTAGATAAATACGCAACAGCAGCGTTTGAAAAGTCAATTTTGACACATCCGGAATTGATACAAAAATTTCTCACTCAGGTAGATAGTACAAGTATGAAAACGCTCACCAGTGATCCTGTTTACAAACTTGCACTTAGCTTTTATAGTATTTATACTGAGAAAGTTTTGAATCAGATGAACAAGTTGAATGGTCTGCAATCGAAATACTATAGTGTTTATATAGATGCAATAGTAGAAAAAAATATCGGAAAAACCATGTCTTCGGATGCAAATCGCACACAACGTTTGAGTTATGGAACTGTGAAAGGCTGCATTCCTGCCAACGGAATGCAATACAATTATTATACTACTCTTGATGGCGTTTTTGAAAAAAGGCTAAACAATCCAGGCAATCCGGATTATTATATTCCAAAGAAAATCATTGAATTATATAACAACAAAGATTTGGGAAAATATGCAGTTGATGGTACAATTCGAACCTGCTTCCTTACCAATTGCCATACAACCAGTGCAAATTCAGGAAGTCCTGTTTTGAATGCTAAAGGACAATTAGTAGGTCTTAATTTTGACAGAATGGCAGAAGGTGTCGCTTCGGATTATAAGTATTTGCCTGAATTAAGTAGGAGTATTGTAATGGATATCAGGTATATGTTGTTTATTTTGGAAAAATATGCACCATCGAAACAATTGCTGGATGAAATAAAATTCGTAAAATAGATTTTTTTTTATAAACCCCGTAAATTTATTATTTCCCTAAAATATTTTAACAAAATAGGCTGACCTAAAATGAAGATCAGCCTATTTTTTTTGATTTGGAAACCGGAACACTCAAATTGTAAAATTCACAAAATTGTAATATGTTGATTTTCTTGCTGTAGATACCGGATAACTTTAATTTTGTTCAAAAAAAGAACAAATTAACAATCTCTCAAATTCAACTCGATTATTATTTTTCGAGTCTTTTCATGGCTTCGATTGTATTTTCTCTGCTTCCAAAAGCTGAAAACCGTACATAACCTTCGCCACTAGCTCCAAATCCTGCTCCGGGAGTAGTTACGATATTCTTTTCATTCAATAAATAATCGAAATACTCCCAGCTACCCATTCCTATTGGTGCTTTTGCCCAAACATAAGGAGCATTAATTCCACCAAAAATAGTATATCCTGCTATTAATAATCCTTCGCGAATGATACGGGCGTTTTCAGTATAAAATTCAATCAAAGCTTTAACTTGTTTTTTTCCTTCAATACTATAAGTCGCTTCGGCAGCTCGTTGAACGACATACGACGTTCCGTTAAATTTGGTGCACTGGCGGCGATTCCAAAGTTTATTTAGTGATACTTTTTCGCCATTTTCCGAATATCCCATCAGTTGTTTTGGAACTACAGTATAACCACAACGTGTTCCAGTAAATCCGGCAGTTTTTGAAAAACTGCGAAATTCAATAGCTACATCTTTAGCTCCTTCAATTTCATAAATACTATGAGGAACGTCTTCTTCAGTTATAAATGCCTCATAAGCAGCATCGAACAGCAGAATCACATTATTAGCTTTTGCATAATTCACCCACAATGTTAATTGGTCTTTTGTTAAAGTTGTTCCTGTTGGGTTATTTGGATAACATAGATACACCAAATCAACTTTCTCGGTAGGTAATGCAGGTACAAAATTATTTTCTGCGTTACAAGATAGATATACAAGGTTAGTCCATTCACCACTTGATGTTGGTTCTCCGGCGCGCCCTCCCATTGCATTTGTATCCACATATACCGGATAACTTGGATCTGTAATGGCAACGCGATTGTTCACATCGAAAATATCTCCAATATTTCCGGTATCACTTTTGGCTCCATCGCTCACAAATACCTCATCAATATCAATCTCAATTCCTTTAGAAATAAAGTCATTTTGAACAATTGCCTCTCTTAAAAAAGCGTATCCTTGTTCCGGCCCATAACCTCTGAAAGTGCTTGCAACTCGTTGTTCATCAGCAGCTTTAATCATTGCATCTACCGCTGCATCAGGCAAAGGTAAGCTTACATCACCAATTCCCATTCTTATTATTGGAGCTGTTGGATTTTCCTCTTTGTGTTTTGAAACTCTTTTTGCAATTTCCGAAAATAAATAAGTTGCCGGAATTTTTATGAAATTCTCATTAATTTGTGCCATTGTGAAGTTGATATACCCCTAACCCCTAAAGGGGAATAAGAGAAATTAGTATTGATTATTTATTAGAAAATTATATAATATCAGATATGTTAGTAATTTAATTCCCCTTTAGGGGTTAGGGGTCAGATTTCGCCTTCAAAAACGGTTGTTGCTCCACCAGTTAAATAAACATGATTATCAAAAGCATTCCATTCTATAATTAATTCACCACCAAGTAATTCTACAGTAGTTTTTCTAGACGAAAAACCATTTAGCACTCCTGCAACTGCAGCAGCACATGCACCTGTTCCACACGCCAACGTTTCACCAGAACCACGTTCCCAAACGCGCATTTTCATTTTATCAGGTGTTAAAATCTCTATAAATTCTACATTTGTTCTACGTGGGAAAATTTCCGCATTTTCAATTTGTGATCCAATAATTGGCAAATTTAATTTTTCAATTTCTTTTGTGAATATTACTGTGTGTGGATTACCCATTGATACACACGTAATTCGATGATTTATTGTTCCATCAAAACTTACCGATTCGTTAATAATTTCCTGTTTGTTGATAGTTGTAGGAATTCTAGTCGCATCTAAAATAGGTTCGCCCATATCAACAGTAACACAATTCACTTTATCATTATCATCCAGAAAAAGTTTAAGTTTCTTTACACCTGCTAATGTTTCGAGTGTTAAATCAGTTTTTTTTGTCAAACCTTTATCATAGACAAATTTTCCAATGCAACGGGATGCATTACCACACATTTCTGATTCAGAACCATCTGCATTAAACATTCTCATTCTGAAATCGCAATAAGTAGAAGGTAAGATTAATACTAAACCATCTGAACCGATGCCTTTGTGGCGGTCGCTATATTTTATGGCAAATTCACCTGGATTTTCAATGTTTTCTTCAAAACAATTGATATATATATAATCGTTTCCGATTCCATGCATTTTTGTAAATTTCATCTCTTGGGGTATAATATTATTGTCAAGTTGTAAAAATTGAGGTACAAAATTAGTCAAACTAAGAATAATATCAATAGTGTAGATTTAATCGTTTTTTAAAATATTATTTTAGTTACGAATTAATACAAAACTATAGTTTCTGATTATAATATAGAACTTTTTGGCTAAATAAATATCATTATTACTATTTTAATATGTTTGTTTTTGTTCCAAAATCATATTTTCGAACCTTAAATATTCATTTTCATTTTTAATGGATTTGAAAATTTTATTTGTTGTTTTTTTTAGATTATTATTTACAAATATAGAATAGATAATCAGTGATTTAAACTATATATATCATTTTTTATTTGATAATTTGATTAAAAAAATCTTCTTTAATTCTATGTCAATAAAAAAAAAGTAGTATTTTTACAACCGAAATCAAAACTAAAAAATATGGTATATAAATTCACATTGTTATCTGACGAAGTAGATAATTTTGTACGCATTATCACAATAGACTCCGAAGCAAAATTTTTAGATTTGCACAACGCTATACTCGATTCTGTAAATTATGAAAAGAATCAGATGACTTCCTTTTTTATTTGTTCTGATAATTGGGAAAAAGGGCAAGAGGTGACTTTGGTTGAGATGGAATCGAGTTCAGAATATGATAATTTAGTTATGGAGGATACTGTTTTAGAAGATCTTCTTGTGGATGAAAATCAAAAATTACTATATGTATTTGATATGATGTCTGATAGGGTGTTTTTTATGGAATTAACAGAAATTATTCCATTAAAAAATTTAAAATCAGCTGTTTGTATAACATCAGAAGGCGAAGCACCGGTTCAAATCAGAGAAGATGAAGGAATGGTAATAGCACCAAAAGCCAATTTAGACGAGAATTTTTATGGTGATGAAGATTACGAATTGGATGAACTTGATGAAGAAGGCTTTGGTGAAATGAATTTTGACGATAGTAGTCTTTTTGCTGAAGACCCCAAGTTTTAGTAAATGTTGAATTGGATATTTGTTGAATAGTATATTCTGGTTTTTATATTATTCAATTATCTGTAATTCAATGTGTAATATGAAATAAAAAAACAGAAAATATTAATTTATATTTTCTGTTTTTTTATTTAATCAATTGCGAACATAATTTTTCTGAAAATGGATAAAATTAAGAATCATATAGCTACAATAAATCATAAACCAAATAAGACTTTACTTGTTATTCTAGGTCCAACGGGTGTTGGAAAAACGAATATAAGTCTACATTTGGCAAAGCTTTTTAGTTGCCCTATTGTATCATCTGATTCACGACAATTGTACAGGGAATTGAAAATAGGTACGGCAGCCCCTTCGGAAGAACAGTTAGAGTTGGTTAAGCACTATTTTATTGGTTCGCATTCTATTTTTGACGAATACAATGCCGGTCAGTATGAGCAAGATACAATTCTATTATTGGATGAATTATTTAAAATACATGATGTAGTTTTGTTGGTAGGTGGTTCAATGATGTATATTGATGCAGTTTGCAATGGAATGGACGAAATACCTACAATTGATGCCGTTACACGTGATTTTTGGCAAAATCAATATGCTGAATTTGGTTTGGAATATATTCAAAATGAATTGAAACGACTTGACCCTAAACATTACGATCAAGTTGATTTACAGAATCCAAAACGGATAATGCATGCACTTGAAATTTGCAAAATAACTGGAAACCCATATTCCGATTTGCGTACCGGTGAACGCAAACAACGTAATTTTTCAATAATTAAAGTTGGGCTAAACCGACCACGTGCCGAATTGTACGAAAGAATTAACTCTCGTGTTGATGAAATGATGCAAGAGGGTTTATTACAGGAAGCGCAACAGTTCTACAAACACAAACATTTAAACACCTTAAATACTGTAGGATACAAGGAACTCTACGAATATATGGATGGAAACTGGACATTGGATTTTGCAGTTAATATGATAAAACAGGATTCTCGTCGGTATGCTAAAAGACAATTGACATGGTTTAATAAAGATTTAGAAATTCAATGGTTTCATCCTGATGAAGACGAGATTATTTTACATTTTCTGGATCAAAAAATCACCCGAAACGATTAATAAATGAAAATTAAACAGAATATTTCACTTCTTTCGTACAATACATTTGGCATAGATGTTAAGGCCAATTATTTTGCTGAGTACGAATCAATTTTAGAATTACAAGAGATATTACATTCCAAGATAGTTAAATTGAACAGCATTTTACATATTGGAGGTGGTAGCAATTTGTTATTTTTGAATGATTTTAATGGTTTAATCCTACATTCTAAAATTCAATCCATTAAAAAAATTAGTGAAGATGAAGATTTTGTAATTATGGAAGTTGGATCGGGAGTAGTTTGGGATGATTTTGTAGCTTATTGTGTAACAAATGGTTATGGTGGAGTTGAAAACCTTTCTCTGATTCCGGGTGAAGTAGGAGCGTCGGCAGTGCAAAATATCGGCGCGTATGGAGTTGAAGTACAAGATTTGATTTTGGAAGTGAAAGCTTTGGAAATTGAATCTGCTCAAACCAGAACTTTTCAGGTAGAAGAATGTAACTATGGTTATCGTATTAGTATTTTCAAAAACGAATTTAAGGGCAAATATATAATCACTTCAGTTGTTTTTAAATTGTCAAAAAAACCTGTCTTCAAACTAAATTATCAGCATTTGGAAGAAGAGGTTTTAAAGAATGGTGGAATCACATTGAAAAATATCCGAAAAACTATAATTGCAATTCGTGAAAGTAAACTTCCAGATACAAAATTGCTGGGTAATGCGGGTAGTTTTTTTATGAATCCAGTGATTTCGAAGTCGAAATTTATTGATTTACAGGTGTTATATCCTGATATTCCGCATTATTTTGTTTCAGATTCCGAGGAAAAACTACCAGCTGGATGGCTTATTGACCAGTGTGGATGGAAAGGAAAAAATATTGGAAATGCTGCAGTTCACGAAAAACAAGCTTTAGTATTGGTAAACAAAGGCGGTGCAACCGGAGCTGAAATTGTACTTTTAGCTAGTGAAATTCAGAAGTCTGTAAAAGAGAAATTTGGAATTGAATTACATACCGAGGTGAATTACATTAGTTAATACATGAAATTCCGCATCTTTGGACATTCTAATTTAAACTAATACGAAAAATCAGTGTATGTTCAAACTATTCAGTTTTTGCTGATACTTTCTTGCATTTGCCTGATGTTCAGTCCAGTTTGAAGCAAATTTATGCTCACCATTAAATGTTTCAGAGGCACACATAAAAATGTAATTGTGACGCGTATAATTCAACACAGCATCTATTCCATTTGGCGTTGCAACTCGAATAGGCCCCGGTGGTAACCCATGATTTCGATACGTGTTGTAAGGCGAAATATACAAAATGTGTTTTAGTGTCAAGCGTTTAATACTAAAATCTCCCACAGCAAATTTGAGCGTTGGATCGGCTTGTAAGGGCATATCAATTTTAAGACGGTTGATATACAATCCTGCAACCTTTGGTCTGTCTGTTCTATTATTTGTTTCTTCCTCCACAATCGAAGCCAAAGTACATACTTCAGACTGTGTTAGTGGTATGGCTGCTGCCTTTGTTTTTCGTTCTTCTGTCCAGAATGTATTATATTCTTTGTTCATACGCTCAAAAAGTTTTTTAGCATTCGTATTCCAGAACAGTTCGTATGTATTTGGGATAAAAAGCGAAATGGAAGTATTTGGATTCAAATTGTAAGTTTTCAGAAAATCAGTATCGTTCAATAAATTAATTATTGCCAGCGAATCAGCCATTAATTGAGATCCTAAACGACCGGCTAATTGTTGTTTTGTGCGGATATTATTAAAACTTAGTTTAACCGGAGTTTGTCTGCCGCTTCGTAGAATCCTGACCAATTGAAAATTATTCATGCCAGATTTCAATTCATAGCGTCCAGAACGTATTTTGGAGCCGTATTGAAGCAAACTTGCAACTTGTCGAAAGCCTAAAGTATTACCCACTTCAACTTCATTTTCGAGAATGGTAACTACATTTTCAAAACTGCTACTATCAGGAATACATAAATATGATTTTTCATCAGTTCTTGGAAAAATATTTGGTGCAAATAATATATAAACCAAATATATAAAAGCAGCAAGAACAAGATAACCAACCCATAATAGTGGTTTTATCAACGATTTTGAGTTTTTTATTTGTTTTGATTTCTTAGTCATATTTTTTTGAATTAGGTATTTTTGATTGGGACTGCAAAAATAATCATTTGTTTTACATAAATTCTATCTTAAACGAAAAGCAATTAAATTATTTCGTTTTTTTTAGTCTAAAATACACAATAACTATTAGTTAAATGAAAAACAGAAAATGAATAGTTGTAAATTAAAAAAATGGTTTGGAAAATAGGAAACTCTTTTATATCTTTGTACCCGCTAATGAAAAAAGCGTAAGGAAGTTTGGGTGAGTGGCTGAAACCACCAGTTTGCTAAACTGACGTACGGGCAACCGTACCACGAGTTCGAATCTCGTAGCTTCCGCCAGTGAATCAGCTAGTTAAGGCGATCATAAGTCAATTATGGTCGCCTTTTTTCATGCCCATAAGTGAAAAAATTATCATAATAATGGCATAATTGGCATAATAATGACGATAATGACGGTATAAAAACTACAAATAAACTACAGTTATGATAAACATTGAAACATAGATTAAAGATGTAGACTTAAAATCAAAGTTTAAGGATAAAAAAGATAAGAAAAAAGCCACGAAAAAGTGGCTTTTAAAGGACAGAAGTAAAATTGGATCGTTTTTGTTTATTTGTTTTCAGATATAAGAATGATATGAATTGTGGTTTAAATTTACACAACTGATTGAATTTTTTTACCAATTCGGTGAAGACTTTCTATTATTTTTTCACACTGTTTTCTTCAACTCCAAGAAAGTGATAGATTAGGAATGAATCGGATTCAAATCTACCGTTAATCTCGATGCAGGTACAATGCGGTAAAAAGTAGATAAATTAGGTTCAGTTTCGCAATACTCTATTCGCGAAATATTATGACTTGTTTGAACATATCCGTTTGGTAAGTCCATCCTGCGTCAGATGTGCATTTTTATTAGCATCTTCAATAAGTTGTCCGGTAAAAAACGCATGTGCTTGTTCCGTAAATATTTCTCTCGAAGCTGTTCCAACAACACCATATTCATTGTCAAGTACTTCGTTCACAGTTGGATAATTTCTAACATTATCCATATTAATAATTTTTCTATCAATCTTAGCCATTTTCTACCTTGTTTTGAATTGAAAATTTCAAATTATTTTTTGAATTTCAGGTGTTTAAATTTAATATATTTACTTTCGTAATCTGCACACATTCCACCAACCCGACCAATTTCGCGAGTAAATTCATTATCAGCATATTGTTCATCCAGTGAGCCGTTAGTCGTTGCTTCA
>JBMOHG010000046.1:0-13352 GCA_049317965.1 Paludibacter sp. | reverse complement strand
GCGTGTAGTGGAAATCCGGGAGCAATGGAATATCGTGGAGTTTATTCAAAAACAGGTCAGGAAGTGTTTCGGCAAGGTCCATTTAAAGATGGAACAAATAATATTGGAGAGTTTTTAGCATTGGTACATGGTTTGGCTTTTTTGAAGCAAAAAAACAGTGATTTACCACTTTATACCGACAGTAAAACTGCTTTAGCGTGGGTTAAAGCAAAAAAAACTCGCACACGATTAGAAAAAAATGATAGCAATGCAATTCTATTCGAATTATTGGTTCGTGCTGAAAACTGGTTGAAACAAAACGAATACTCGACCAAAATCATGAAATGGGAAACCACCGTTTGGGGCGAAATTCCGGCAGATTTTGGAAGAAAATAACTAATACTCAAGCGATTCTTGGTCTGGTGTTTTTACGATATTATTCTCAACTGATAATACCAAAATCATTAAAATTCCAAATATTGCTGAGAAAGGACCTGTTATAAACATATCGAAAACAGATTGATATGCACATAAAAAAAGTATAAAGACTGAAAATAGTTTTCGATTACTTTCAGAAATAAATATTGGATAAGTATATAAAAATAAAAGAATTAACAGTCCGAATATGCCAAATTCCATAGTTGTTTGAAGATACTGACTGTGCGAGTCAATTTTACTATCAATCCATCTGAGTCTATACTCTTCAGTTTGATATTTTGGCCGTGCCAAATCAAATTTTTCCTGAGCATCGCTTATTCCAACTCCCCATACCGGACTTTCCTTGATTACAGAAACAGCACTTTGCCACAAAAACCATCGAGGTTCGTTTTCTACTGATTTAACAGACATACGTTTGTGCTGGCTAGCAATTCCTATAAGTAAGACAGGAATCATTAATGCCACGATGATTCCAACAACTTTTCTTCTTTTCCAAATTTCGAAAAATATAAAACTGAACATCAGCAATATACCTACAACAAAACCAGTGCGACCTTCCGAAATTGAAAGTGTACTAAATACTATGGTCAATCCAATAACATACAAATAACGCTTCCACCAAATAGTTCTGTTCCATGATCTTGTGAGTATATACCAAACGCTAATTAGCGATATATTCAAGAAAAAATTAAAAATCATGTGGGAATTCACATATTTACTACGCATAAGATTAAAGGCCTCATTTCGCTCAGGATTTGAAATAAATTCCTGGATTCCAACTCCTCTAAATAAAATATAAAGTGTTGTTAGAATAGTACTTATGAAGATTGTATTTAAAAAATAATTAAGTTTATAGTATTTATTTACACCAAAAAAACCTACAATTGCAAATCCAACCAATGAAAGACGTTTTTCGAGTAGATGTTTTAGATAAACAGGACTATCATCGAACGGAATGTCGATAAGTGCCAGTAAAAAGAACACTCCCAATACTACGTAATACAGCCTGTTTTTATCAAAACTGATATTACTCCATTTTTTGTCGGTAAAAATTTCAATTATAAACGATAAAAAGAAGATAAAATATGCAAGTCGAAAAACTGCAAAATCCTGATATATTAAACCTGCAGCAAGCCAAAGTGCTGATAGTAAGTTGATGTAATTGATTGCAATTGATATTTTTCGAAACATATTATTTGATTTTTTTTCGGATTAAAGAAGTAATCCAGATTATTAGAATGCGTATTCTGAGTGTTAATAATAAAAGAATTGATAACTTTGAACCTGTTTTTTTCGTATAATAGGTAAATATCTCAACAATTTCAGATGTTTTTAATTTGGCACGAACTAACTTTTTAAGCAGTTTATTTAGACTTCGTTTTTCGAATTTTGGTTGTAAAACTTTTTGCTCTACGGTTGAAATGCTATGTTCAAAAATTGGCAAATGACTTTCCCATTTTCTATACACTTTTATCATTGTTCGAAAATATGTTTCATCCATATTTCCTTTGGAGTAATGCTCCATCGAAATATCATACATTACAAAGTTGTAAAAACCAGCAATAATTGACTGAATTGCAATATCATAGTCGTAACCATGAAATTTGCCAATGTTTTCATCAAAACTTATTTTATCAAAAGTTTCCCTCCTTGAACAGAGCAAAACCCCATCCAACAATACTACGGAGCGTGAAGAATTTGGATAATTTCTAGGATAAAATACATATTCTGTTGGTTCAATTCCCTTTTTGTCGATGTGAATAATATTCATACTGGGATGCAACGCACCAAAATCATAGGGGACTCTTAATGCGGCATCGCCACCAGCCAATCCGACAAGTCCGGTATTCGAAACGCTTAAATGTGCAATTACTTTTTCGCCCCAGTTTTGAGTATGAAACAATACATCATCATGAACAAAACAAAAGTACGGAAATTTGCTTCTTTTTATTCCCTCGTTGTAAGCTGAAGCTATCGAATACTCAGATTTTGAATTATCAATGCATATAATCTCAAATACAACACCAACTGTTTTTTCGATATTGGCTATAAAGGAATTAGGTAAAAAACTATTTCTTGAACAGACTATAATTGAAAGCATATCAGTTTAAATTTTTCAGAAAAAGGTTATTTGCAGGTATTTCAAATTCAGATTAGGATTAAAGTCTGAAAAACACTAATTCACTCAAATAAAGGATGTAAATTAGTTTTTTTGAGTGGCAAAATTATACAAAATTATTGGTACTTCCAAAATACCTTAATACAATAGAGCATGTTACGCATTTTTGTTCTTTTTTTGAAAAGCAACAAACTTTCTTTGTTTTTCCAAAACACAACTACTCTTTTGAGTCGCATTATGATTGATTTATCGGTATAGCTTTTGGCTAAAAATTCAAGAATTCTTTTTTCATTCGTTAAAAACGGTGTGATACTTTTAGCAAAAATCTGAATTCGTATATGCGACTCATTTATACGCTCCTGTTCACTGTCCTTTTTGCCACCAACATTACCGCCAATAGCCCCAAGTGTGTTGTTTTCGTGCTGCCGGTAACCAACTAATGCCTCTTTTACAACTGGAATTTCACCATATTGAGAAGCATGAAAAGCCAACCAATGGTCATGAGGAATTTCGGTATTAAATGGGAGCGCATACTTCAACAACTCTCTATTCATAAGTATGGTATGACCTGATATGACATTCATTAAGGCAAAATTCAGACAATTTTTACAGGTTGTAAGGTTTCTAATATCCGAAAACCGTCTACCTAAAGAGTTTCCATTCAAATCAATATATTCGTTATCGGAATAAGCCATAAAATTGGTATCGATAATTTTTACAAGTTTTGAAATTTTTGATGGATACCAAACATCGTCCTGATCGGCAATGGCGATGAAAGGTTTTGTACACAAGGAAAGTGCTTTTTCGAAGTTTTTGATAAAACCGAGATTCGAAGTATTTTGCATTATTTTAATGAAGCTATACTTTGCGACATATTTAGTTAATATTTCCCATGTTCCATCACTCGAATTATCATCGATACAAACAATTTCAGTGATATTAGCATAATCCTGATTTAGAATACTTTCTAACTGTTCAGGTAAAAATCGTTCGCCATTGTAAGTACATAATGCAATTGAAACTTCGGGAAATGGATTTTCAATTATTTCTGAAACTTTCGGTTTTTTTCCTTCAATAGAACCTGTTTTTCCAATAAAATAATCGTAAAGTCCGATAAATATATATTTAATTTTCAATAACTTATGTTGATTATCATACATTACTGTTTTTCTAACCAATCTTTTCCATCTCTTTTTCAATCGATTAGCTTGTGAAGGATACTTTTTGCTTAATCGAAACACATTTCGGGTTATATAGTAAAAACGAATGGGCGCATAGTCGTCGAAATGTTTTGAAACACCAAAAAAATTAATTTTGCCAGAACCATTACCTACAAAATGTTCCAAAAAAATTGAATTAATTTGGACTATTTGCAATTGTAATTTTGAAATTCTGATACAAATATCCTCATCCACCCAGTCGATAAACAAATCATCCTGAAAAAATCCAATTGTATTTAATTGATTCAAAGACAATAAATTGCCAGATGTCATGGTGTAATTTAAGACAGAGTAGTCATTTTCGAAAATCGGTTTTTGCTTTCTGTTGCGCGAATCAAAATGAACAGGACAAAAAATAGCCACCTTTTCTATTTCATCATATTCATTTGATTTTTGAATAAAGTCAGGTAGGTTATTTTCAAAAAAACAACTGTCCTGATCCATTGTCAAAACCCACTCTGCTCCTTTGTCGGTGGCTAGTTTACAACCTTGATTTAAAGCGGTTGCCATGCCATTATTTTCGAAATTTGGAATGTAAATTATTTTAAAACTATCAAAATCAGTTAAAAGGACAGAGTTGTCAACATCCGAATTGTCGATGATTATCAATTGTTGTACAACATCAATGTAACTTTTAATTTTACCTACATTTTCCAATGTCGGATAATACCAAATTACAATTCCATATAGTTTTTCCGTGTCTATCATTTATAAATCAATGGCTTTTTATTATTCCAAAAGGAGTTGAGGTAATTTTATTCAAATTATTTTCGTTAAATAATTTTTTATTAGGTTCGTGATCCGTGTTGAAGTGCACATGATAATAATGAAAAATGGTAACCAATTGTTTTTTTGAAATTGAATACACTCCTACCCTACTCAATCGTGCCTCTAAATCAGTATCTTCGCCAGTTCCGGGATACACAAATCGTTCGTCGAATCCATTTACTTTCAATAAGTCTGATTTCCAAATCGAATAATTACAACCCAAAATATATCTTTTTCTATTGCGGAGAAAAATGCTACGAAGAAATTTGTTTCTAACACGAAACATATTTTCCATATAAGTGCGTTTACCTTTGAAAACTGTTTCAAAAAACAATGGAAATGCTACACTAAAATTCAGATAACCATTTTTTATCTTATTGATAGTTAGTTGATTTGAGACGCCTTCGGTAAGCATTACCCTGCGACCACTAATTACCTGATGTTCGGCTCTATTTTCAACATGTTCTTGAATAAAATGCTTCTCAGGAATACAATCGCCATCTATAAAAATAAGATATTCACCATCCGATGCTTTAACTGCCAGATTAAGAATGATGTTTTTTTGCCAACCGTTATCCTCGTGCCAAATATGTTTAATTGCAAAAAAATAATCAGATTTGATTCTGTTAATTTCCTCTACTACTTCTGGTTTTGAGCCGTCATCTGCAATTATTACTTCAAAATTTTGATATGTTTGTACTTCTAACGCTGCAAATATTAGCTTTAGTAATTCAATTTTATTATAAAATGATATGATTAAACTGATTGGATTTGACATATTTAGATGTGTTTTACAATTTAATCAACCCATTTTTACAAACATAATTATTTTCTTTCTGTTTTTGGCGGCAAATATCCATATTTTCATCCTGATTTACCCAATTCTCAACGTGCGATAAATGATATTGAACTGCCAAATTTCTGACCGAAACATGTTTATAACCTGCTGCATCAAATCTCCATGTCAAATCGTAATCTTCACCGACTGCAGGCAGTAAATAATCTTCATCAAAACCATTTATTGAGTAAATTGCCTTTTTGGAAAATGACATATTACTTCCGGTTAAGTGATTCAAATTCCGAACTTTAGGAATGAAACCAAATAAACTTTCAGGCGAAATAAATACTCCCTCTTCAATATATCGTATTTTTCCTTTGCCCCAAAACAATTTGTTTAGAAGTCTGTTTTGAAGCATTTTAATGTTTGAACTATTTTCTAAAACAAGTTGGGAACTTTCTTCATCCAATTTTACCCGTTTACCCGCAAGAATTGATTTCTCATCCGCATAACGAACGTGCATTTCGATAAAACGATGATGCAGCACACAATCTCCGTCAATAAAAATCAACCAATCTGATTTAGAGCTTTTTATGGCATTATTCATTGCCACATTTTTGCGCCAGCCTTCATCTTTTTGGGTAAGATGTTGCCATGGTTGCTGAAAAGGATATTGATTTATAAATTCCTTAACAGCCACATCTTCACCATCTTCGGTAATTATAATTTCAAAATCCTTTTCGGTCTGACATTGGAGTGAATCCAATATGGCATTCAGAAAAGGAATGTTTTTATATATCGCAATAATTATAGAAGCTTTCATTCTTTGTTATTTTTTTGGTTGGTGTTTTCTCCAGCGCATAGCCAAAACTTTATCAATACAAACTTTTGAGTCAAATCCCCGTGAAATTGCATATTCAGTGGCCATAATTCTCAAACTTTCAGTATCAATATTTAATCGTTCAAAGTTTTTACAGCCTTTTTCCAAATTTACATTTCCAAATTCCATACGGTTCAAATCAAGAATTTCTATATCGATTTTATTATTGTCGTACCGAAATAAAATATTTCCGGCTGAATAATCACGATGCCAAACACCTTTTTCATGCATTTCGGCTGTGAAACGACCAATTTCTTTCAATATTTCGTTCCTTTTTGGGAAATTCGGATTTTTTATCAAATCGGAAAATTGATTATTAAATTCAGATTTTAAACAAGCGTAATAACTTTTTGCGAACAAAAAAAGATTTTTTTGCTCGCAATATCCTATCGGAATGGGAGTTCCAATTCCTAAACAAATTAGTTTCTCGGCGTATTCGAACGACCGACGGGCTTTTGAGGCACGAAATGAGCCATAAATAATTTGATTAATAAATATCGGTTTTCTAAACGATTTTACCACAATTTTGAAACCCTTTTCTTCGAATTCTTTTATTGAATTTCGTCCAGAATAAATTATCTTTCCATCTAATTCAAATCGTTCCGGAATATTATATATAAATTCGTCGAGATATTTGAAATCATAATTTACTACAAATTGCTCGGGTTTAACAAGTTGTATGAAATAATTAAACAAACTTGACCATGTTCTTCTAAAATGCAATTTTCCTCCTAATTCCCTGTAAAAAAAAGCTTTATGTCGGCGATTTAAAATAGCAATTGCTTCTTTTTTTCGATTTTTATTGGCTATTCGTTTGGAGTTGGCGTGAACACGATAGTACAAACAAACACTTGGAATACGGTACACATCGCCATCACGCTTAAGAAGTGAAATCCAGAAATCCCAATCTTCTGGTCCTTTTATTTCGGGGCAAAAACCATCTGTTTGGTCAAAATCAGATCTGCGAAAAACACCACTAATGTAAAGCATATTTTTCCGGGCTAAAAGCCTTCTGCTAAAAGGTTTCAAGTTCCAGGCTCCTTGACGATCACCAAAAAACTCACCCAAACCATTCACCATCTTTACATTATCATTATTTTCAAGAATTTCGACAGCTTCTGATATATAATTTTTTGAAATTAAATCATCTGCATCAAGTAATAAAATATATTTTCCGATAGATTGAGTAATTCCTACGTTTCGTGCAACGGAAACACCTTGATTTACTTGTGTATAACTTTTAATCTGTGGGTGCTGTTTCTTTATTTTTTCAATTTCAAGCTCTGTATTATCACTCGAACCATCATTCACAATTATAACTTCAAGATACTGATAGGTAGAAGCCAAAGCCGAAGCCACAGTTTCTTCCAGGTATTTTTCAGCGTTATATGCTGGTATTATTACACTTACAATATCTTGATGTTTTAAAGTCATTAAATTTTATCGAGCTTTTGTGTCAATTTTCTCCAATAGTATTTCACTGGATTTGTATATTTCAGTAATTTCCACGGGCGACTGCTGTGTGGCAAATGCAATACAGGATGTGAAGTTAATAAATAATTATTAAACCCTAATTCAACAGCTTTATGCGAAATAAAAACATCGTACCATGATTTTTCAGGATTCAAAGTTTTGAAATCGAATGATTTTAAAAATGGTTCAGTAAGTAATGTACAGCAAAAACTAAGTCGCTTTTTAGTTTTAATCACACCTGAATCAAATTTTTGTGCATACAAATAAGGGAAATTAATTTTGTGGTCAATATCAGTAGTTACAGCTGCTATCATGCCTGTTTTTTCAAGTTGATGAGCAAAATAACTCATTTTTTGAATTGTGTCTTTTACAATAAGCACATCCGATTCAATAATAAGTAAATGAGCATTTTCAGCTATAGCGTTTTGTTGTGCAGTTTGCAAAACCAGTAAGTAATTGGGAGAAGGATGCGATGTAATTTCGTTCAGATTCACCAATTTAAACCCAAATTTATTTGAAGCCGATTTCAATTTCTCTGTTGTTTCGTCTGAACTGAAATCGTTATAAATTGTATAACAAAAATCAACAGTTGTATCAGAATTCAGAACACTTTCGATGGTTCGCAGTGTAGTATCCAATGAATCTTTTACCGGTGTAATTATATGTATTTTATTCATTTACAGCTCTATTTGATAAACTTTTTGATGCCGGGAATGGTTTTTAATGGGAAATCGCGTTTCACTAATATTACAAAAAACACTATCATTAAAATTGTTTTTAGCAGCAAATTTAGAACTGGATAAGATGTATTGATAAACATGCTGATAATGTAAAGCAGAATAGTTACACCTGAATAAAGTCCAATAGTTTTCAAATCGTACTTTATTGGCATATATTTTTGTCCAAAATAATACGAAACCACCATGACAGAGAAATAGCAAATAAACGCAGCCCAGGCACATCCCATATAACCATAAACCGGCACAAAAATAACATTCATAACCACAATAATAATGGTTCCAAAAATGGAGAACCATGCGCCATAAATGGTTTTATCGGTCAGTTTGTACCACAACGAGAGATTAAAAAATATCCCTTGAAATATAAATGAAAAAAGCACAATCGGCACAACATCAAGCCCTTTCCAGTAATCGGGATGAATTATCAGTTTAAAAACATCGATGTATAATACCATTCCAAGAAATATCAATAATGAGAAAATTATAAAAAACTTCATGGCATCGGCATAAGTTGCCAAGCTGTTTTTATCTTTGTGTTGTGCAAAAATAAATGGCTCGTAAGCATACCTGAACGCCTGAGTAAACATCATCATTACCATGGCAATTTTTGATGTTGCACCATAAATACCCAGCTCGGTTTTCCCAATTTCGCCTGTTCTGAGGAATGGAAAAAGGATTTTATCAAGGTTTTGATTCATAATTCCCGCCACTCCTAAAATAAGCAATGGAAATGAGTACTGCAGTATTGGTTTAAGAATTTTGAAGTCCAGATTGAATTTTCCAACAAAAATATATGGAAGTAAGATAATTGTCTGTATAATAGTCGCAATTACGTTAGATACAACAACATAGCCTACACCGTAATTCGGATTATAAAACCAATTAATTGTTTCGGGAGCTTTTGTCATTAACCATGGACAAACGACTAAGAAAAACAAATTTAAGATGATATTAAAAACGACATAAAGCATTTTTAATGCAGCAAATTTTATAGGGCGGTTTTGATATCTTAAATATGCAAATGGAATACACGCAAAAGCGTCAATAGCAACCGTAACCCCCATCATTGTAATAAATTCAGGATTTGAGGTATAGCCAAGAAAACTTGCAATAGGGCTTTCAAAAATAAAGCACAAAGCCGTGAAAATTAAAGACGTAATTCCAACAGAAACGAGCGTATTACCATAAACGTCCCGTTCTTGCTCTTTGTTTTTATTGGCAAAACGGAAAAAACCGGTCTCCATTCCATAAGTAAGTATTACCAAAAGAAGCGATGTCCATGCATACAAATTGGTTACAATTCCATAGTCGGCCGGTCCACCGGATAGAAAGAATGTGTAAAATGGCATCAACATCCAATTCAGGAATTTTCCTAAAATGCTGCTAACACCATAAATGGCGGTGTCTTGCGCCAATTTTTTCATTTGTTGTGCCATTGTTCCGGTTATTCTTTATTGTTTGGGTTTGTTCTCAGTGAATTTTCAGCCAATTCGATGGCCTGTTTGAGCTTTAATTCCAATATGTTTTTTGATGGTAACATCGTTATGTATTCAGCCACTTTAATTTGTTCATGATTATCAAGCATCAGATAATTAATTTGTTGCGGTGATTTCTCGCTACATAAAATCAATCCGATGGGTTTATTTTCACCTTCACGCATTTCGTTGTGCTCCAACCAGCCCAAGTATAATTCCATCTGGCCTTTGTAGGCGGCCTTGAATTTATCTAATTTTAAATCAATGGCTACTAGGCTTTTCAAACCTCGATGATAAAAAAGCAAATCGATATAAAAATCCTCATTGTCGATAATTATCCTTTTTTGTCGTGCCAAAAAAGCAAAGTCAGTTCCCATTTCGGTAATGAACTTTTGCAAATTGGCCAGTATTGCCGACTCTAAATCTTTTTCGCTATACGTGTCGTGTAGTCCCAGAAAATCAAGGAAATAAGGGTCTCGAAAAGTCAATTCAGGGCTCATTTTCTTGTCTTTTTTCAGCAAATCCAAATCATTGAGAATGGTTTGTTCGGGCTTGTGACTTATGGCAGTCCGCTCGAAAAGCATGCTATTCATTCTATCTTGCAAAGTGCGCACGCTCCATCGTTCATGAATACACATTTGGGTGTAAAACTCACGTTTGATGTGGTCTTTGATATAAATTATTTCTCGAATATGAGTCCAAGTCAATTTTGCACGCACTGCGTGCAAAATTTCAACATCCTGATATACAGAATTAAACTTAATAAAACTCTGTAAATTTCGCTTATTAAATCCACTTCCATATTGAGTAGAAAGTTCTTGACTTAGCTCAACAACGATATTCTTTCCATAATCAGCTCTTCCTTTTTTCAGAACATCGTCATTAATTTGCTTCCCAATATTCCAATATAAAAGAGTCAATTCGCTATTTACAGTGGCGGCAACGTGCTGCCTCGTACCGTCAATTAACGTTACAATTGACTGTAATAACTCCTTGTTTTTTGAATCTAAGTTGTTCATAAATAATTATTTGAAATTGTGCACACAGTGTCTGCACAATTCAAAACCATTTTGAAAATCTATTTCACTCCAAACCACTTCAGTATTTTTGTTACCCATTTCATTTCCGCAGTAGGTTCAAAATCTTCAGGTTTCAAGTACCCAGCTTCCATAAGTATTTTTATAGCTTCTTCAGCCTGTTCAGTTCGTACTTGAAGTTTTATTCCACCATTTGAATTTACGTAATCGCGGTTAATAATTTCATCCTGACCAAAACATTCAATTTCAAACGATTCTAGATATGATTTTACTATTTCAAATTCTGTAGATAAACTAAATGAACGTAATGTTACAAGTTCTTCCATAATCAGTAGTTTTAGAAGTTTAAAAATCTGTAAAAAACCAGTGTAATGTAAATTGTCATGAGAGTTTAAAACAACGTTCCGGTTTCTCCCAATCTTATTTTCCCCAAATGTTTGTAAGCCAATTCTGTCACTTCGCGTCCACGCGGAGTACGTTTCATAAAGCCTTCTTTAATCAAAAACGGTTCGTACACCTCTTCTATTGTGCCCGCATCTTCACCAAGTGCAGTTGCAATTGTAGTTAATCCAACCGGACCGCCACTAAATTTGTCGATTATTGTGTTCAGAATTTTATTGTCAATTTCGTCCAAACCATATTTATCAATGTTCAAGGCTTCTAAAGCATAACGAGCAATTTCAACATCTATACTGCCATTTCCCTTCACTTGAGCAAAGTCACGAACCCTACGTAGTAAAGCGTTGGCAATACGTGGAGTTCCACGGCTGCGACCTGCTATTTCTACAGCTGCTTCATGACCAATTTCTACATTTAGCAATCGTGCCGATCGTTTGATAATTCCTGTAATCACCTCAATATCATAATACTCGAAATGACAGTTTATACCAAAACGTGCCCGAAGTGGCGCTGTAAGTAAACCACTACGAGTGGTAGCACCAATAAGTGTGAAAGGATTTAAATCCAATTGAATAGAACGCGCACTTGGACCTTTATCTATCATTATATCAATGCGATAATCTTCCATAGCCGAATATAAATATTCTTCCACAATCGGACTCAAGCGATGAATTTCATCGATAAAAAGTACATCATTTGTTTCAAGGCTGGTGAGTAAACCAGCCAAATCGCCCGGTTTATCGAGTACAGGACCAGATGTGATTTTAAATCCAACGTTAAGTTCGTTGGCAATTATATTCGAAAGTGTGGTTTTTCCAAGTCCCGGAGGTCCATGAAGTAGCACGTGGTCAAGCGATTCGGTACGCATTCGAGCTGCCTGTACGAAAATCTTCAGATTCTCGACAATCTTATTTTGTCCGCTAAAATCCGAAAAAATGAGTGGCCGCAAAGCATTTTCGAATTCCTTTTCTCCTTTTTTATTGTTTCGTATGTCGAAATTTTCTTCTTCCATAATTATTTCATCCCAACTTTTACAAAGCTTAAAACTTTAAAAAGTTGAATATTTTTTCTATTTCGTTAAACTCCTAAAAACTTCTTCCATGCTCCGTTCTATCTCTTTTATTGTCAATATTTTATTATTTGATTTCACTGCAAAATCAAAAATATCTCCACGTATATCGTTTGATGAAATAATCGTAAAATGCTTATTACTAATAGATTTTAAATTATCTATATTGTCAAGTTTTTCAAATTCTTCAGCTAAAACTGCATTTGCAAATTCCACTTCAAAATGAAAACTGTTTTCATCAAAAAGTTTTATTTTCGAAATATCTGGATAATCAGCAACAATTTCACCTTTATTTATCACAATAACCCGATTACATATTGCTTTGATTTCCTGCATAATATGAGTACTGAGTAAAACCGTTTTGTCTTTCCCAATTTCACGAATCAAAGTTCTTATTTCTTCCAATTGGTTGGGATCAAGTCCCGTAGTTGGTTCATCAAGAATCAGTACTTTAGGGTTTGGAATCAATGCTTGAGCAAGTCCCACCCGTTGACGAAAACCTTTTGATAGCTGCCCAATCTTTTTTGTAAACTCGGGTCGTAATCCTACTAAATCAATAAGCTCATTAACGCGTTTTTCTTTATCTTTTCCTAGCTTATAAGTTTCAGCAACAAAAAGCAAGTATTCTTTCACGTACATTTGTGTGTACAACGGGTTTTGTTCCGGCAAATAACCAACCATACTACTTGTTTTAAGTTGATTTGCGCTCACTTCCATTCCACAAATCTTTGCCGATCCTGTTTTATAAGATAATGCTCCAGCCAAAATCTTCATTGTGGTAGTTTTACCTGCACCGTTTGGGCCAAGAAAACCCACTACCTCACCAGTCCCAATTTCGAGGCTTATGTTGTTGAGAACAATTTGTTCTCCATAGGTTTTGGTAAGATTAGATATGCTGATTGACATTATTTCATTTACAATTTTGGCATTTACTATTTACAATTTAAGACAGACAATCCTTTTTTGAATGACTATTT
>JBMOHG010000045.1:0-13406 GCA_049317965.1 Paludibacter sp. | reverse complement strand
ATGGTTGGGCAAATTTCATTGAAGGAACGCTTTACAATACAAGTGGTTTACCTGCATCATCGTTCAGAACTGACGAATATTGATATTTTCGATTTAAAAATATAGAAACTTATGAAAATAGAAATGCCACAACAAACCATTGATTTAGCTACATGGAAATTAGTTGGTGATGAATTGATTGAGTCACAAAAAACTATTGGGCAATTAGTTAATGTATTTGCCGATGAACAGATTCGTCAATCAATGAATCAGGAATTGTTGGTGTATAATGTTCAGGCTCACTTGCCTGTGAAAGAAGGAACAGAAGGTGGTTTGTATTTTGGAACTACAATTATTCAATCCGGTAAAGTGGGAAATGAATACTATATGACTCGCGGACATTTTCATTCAAAATCAGATAGAGCCGAATATTATTGGGGGGTGAAAGGTGAAGGAATGTTGCTCCTGATGGATAAAAATAGAATTACACGGGCTGAAAAAATGTTTCCGGGAAGTTTGCATTATATCGATGCCGATATTGCTCACAGAGTAGCCAATACCGGAAATGAGCCATTGCATTTCGGTGCTTGCTGGCCTTCGGATGCCGGACATAATTATACCGAAATTGACATTAATGGATTTTCGGCAAGTTTGGTTGAAATAGATGGACTTCCAGCTTTATTGGATAAATGAAATCATAATATATGAAATCGATAGCATTGGATTTGGGTGGAACACGATTGAAAATCTGTTTAATAAGTGACTTTAAAATTGTTGCTGAGACAATGCTTTCGTCATTTTCAGACTATGGACTTTTGCCACGTTTACCTGCCATTGAATCTGCTGTAAATCAATTGCTAAGTGATTCGGGAATAGCCCAAAATGAATTAGTTGGAGTAGGTGTTTCAATACCGGGAATTGTTGATACCAAACAAATGAAAGTGCTTTCGATTAACAAAAAATTTGATGATGTGCCTGATTTTGATTTCAATAACTGGTCGCAAAGTAAATGGGGTATTCCTACTATAGTTGAAAACGATGCTCGGGCAGCATTAATTGGCGAATGGCAGTTCGGTGTGGGCAAAGGTTGTGATAATATAGTGCTTGTTACACTTGGGACCGGTATAGGAGGAGCTGCAATGATAGAAGGCAAATTAGTATATGGTAAACATTTTCAGGCAGGTTGTTTAGGTGGACATTTCACAATCAATTATCAAGGTCGAAAATGCACTTGTGGTAATACAGGTTGTGTTGAGTCTGAAGCATCCTCGTGGATATTGCCTGAATTATTTAGAAATCATCCACATTTTGAACAAAGTAAAGCTAATAATGAAAAGTTACTTGATTTCGAACTGCTTTTCAAATTGGCAAATGAGGGTGAAATTACTGCTACTGAAATAATGAATAATTGTTTGGAAGCTTGGTCGGCAGGCATCGTTTCGATGATTCATGCGTATGACCCTGAAATGGTTATTATTGGTGGCGGTGTTATGAAAAGCGAGAAGATGATTTTACCCTATATTACAAAAAAAGTAGCCGAAAATGCATGGACTCCTTGGGGAAAAGTTCAGATAAAGGGAGCTCAATATAATAATCAAGCAGGAATGCTCGGAATAACGTACCTATTAAAATCAATAATTAAATAGATGAACGAAATAAAATTCAATACACTGCCTTTTGTAGAGGTCAAAGGTGATTTCCCAGTTCAAAAAGGATGGGACGAAATATGCACTAAAATTCACTCAAAAGTTTCGGAGTTTAATAAGTCCAAAACTATTGTTGCAGTTGAATATTATCAGGGTGTGTTGGAGGAAGTTACTACTTCTGAATTACAAAATGGACTTGTGCCTGATTTGCTGATAGATACCAGAGAAATAATGTGGTCGGAGGATAAAATCAAAGCGATGGTGTATCCCGATGTGACCGATGATAGAATTTTTGGATACCTTACAAGATTGACCATTGATGCTTATTTTGACACTGAAAAGCTTGAAAAGGTAAAAAAAGTAATTGCAGATGCAAAAGGTTTGGTTTTAATTGTTGGATCGGGAGCTGCTTACATTTGCAATACGCCGGATATTTTGATTTATGCCGATATGGCTCGTTGGGAAGCGCAGCTCAGAATGAGAACACACGAGGTTGATAATTTAGGTGTTCGAAATCGTGAAACTACTGATTGGATGTTACTTTACAAACAGGGATTTTTTGTGGATTGGCGCGTTCTGGATCGCTGGAAGAAAAAACTAATGAGTCGTTGGGATTATGTGCTTGATACAAACAACCGGCACGAACCTAAAATGGTTTCAGGAAAAGGAGTAATTGCCGGATTGGATCAATCCTTGTATCGCCCATTTAGCGTAGTTCCTTTTTTTGATCCGGGACCGTGGGGTGGACAATGGATGAAACATTATTGTAACCTCGATAAAACGCAACAAAATTATGCTTGGTGTTTCAATTGCGTTCCAGAAGAAAATAGTTTGTTGCTCAAATTTGGCGAAACCGTAATTGAAATCCCTTCCATAAATTTAGTTTTTTATAAACCAAAAGCGTTGATGGGTGAAGCTACTCACGGACGCTTTGGCGATGAATTCCCTATACGTTTCGATTTTCTGGATACTATTGAAGGTGGAAATTTGAGTTTGCAGGTTCACCCGTTGACAGAATATATTCAGGAAAAATTCGGAATGCATTACACGCAGGACGAGAGTTATTATATGCTGAAGGCTGTACCTGGAGCGCAGGTATATCTGGGGTTGAAGGAAGGTGTAAATCCGGATGAAATGATTCACGATTTGGAAATGGCTCAAAAAGGAGGAGCACCTTTTGATGCAGAGAAACATGTGGGTATATGGCCGGTTGAAACGCACGATCATTTCCTCATTCCTGCCGGAACAGTACATTGCTCAGGTGCAGGAAGCATGGTGCTCGAAATCAGTGCTACGCCATATATTTTTACTTTTAAAATGTGGGATTGGGAACGATTGGGCATCGATGGTCGTCCAAGAGCAATTAACATTGAACATGCAAAAAACGTGATTCAGTGGGACAGAACTACTGAATGGACGCGTAAAAATTTAGTAAATGTTATCGAAAAAGTAGCCGAAGGCGATGGTTGGGTTGAAGAACGCACCGGACTTCACGAACGTGAATTTATTGAAACACGTCGTCATTGGTTTACAAAAAAGGTGGAGATGGACACGCAGGATAACGTACATGTAATTTGCTTGGTCGAAGGCGATGAAATCGTAATCGAAAGTCCGACAAAAGCATTCGAACCATTCGAAGTTCACTATGCCGAGACATTTATTGTACCTGCAGCAGTAGGTGCATACACCATGAAACCAACTGGAAAAAGCATTGGACAAAAATGCGGAACAATGTTGGGTTTTGTACGAAAAAATGCCTGATATTATTTAATGATTTACAATGCGAAATACAATGAAAACACAAGAAAAAAGCAACTCCTATCTATTTCTAATTTCAATCGTTGCAGCACTTGGAGGCTTGCTTTTTGGGTTCGATACGGCAGTTATTTCAGGCGTAGTTCCTTTTATTGAAAAGCAATTTTCACTTTCAGGAACTGAAATTGGATGGATTGTTAGTAGTTTGATTTTGGGTTGTATTGTGGGTGTTATCCTTTCGGGAGCACCTGCCGATAAATATGGTCGCAAAAAAGTGCTAAGTGCTGCGGCATTGCTATTTGTTATTTCGGCTATTGGCACTGCCGCTGCAAACTCAATATTTATTTTTGTAGTATTTAGAGTTTTAGGTGGTTTTGCAGTTGGAATTGCTTCTATGGTATCGCCCATGTATATTGCCGAAGTTGCTCCTGCAAAACAGCGTGGACAATTAGTTTCGCTTAATCAACTTACCATTGTTATTGGTATTTTGATAGCTTTTTTCTCCAATTATTTATTGGTAGGTACAGGCGAAAACAATTGGCGATGGATGCTTTGTGTAATGGCAATTCCGGCTTTTTTGTTTTTTATAGCATTGTTTTTTGTTCCCGAAAGCCCACGTTGGTTAGTACTGAATAATGCAAATGAAAAAGCATTTAGTATTCTCGAAAAAATAAATGGAACTGTAGTAGCCAAAAGAGAGTTAGAAATTATTGGTAGTTCAATTAAAAATAATGCCAATACAGGTTTTAAAGCCTTATTTTCTCACGAATTGCGTTTGCCTTTGTTTATCGGCATTGGTTTAGCTTTTTTTCAGCAAATAACTGGCATTAATACCATTATGTATTATGCTCCATTGATATTCGAAAAATCCGGATTAAGCATCGATTCAGCCATATATCAAACAATCTTGATTGGTGTTATTAATATGGTTTTTTCATTGGTAGCCATTTATTTTGTGGATAGATTGGGACGAAAGCCATTGCTTATTATTGGGTCAATATTAATGACAATATCGCTATTAATACTTTCTATTTCATTTACTTATGGGCTTAATAGTTTGATAACCCTTATTGCAATATTGTTGTTTATTGCATCATTTGCGTCATCGTTAGGGCCAATAACCTGGGTTATCATTTCAGAACTTTTCCCGAATAACGTGCGAGGAAAGGCGATGTCAGTTTCTATTGTTTTTGTTTGGATTTCCTGCTTCTTTGTTTCATTACTTTTCCCCATTTTATTAGAAAAAATTGGTGGTGGAAATACATTTCTGGTATTAGCATTCTTTTGTTTGATGAGTTTAGGTTTCAATATAAAATTTGTAAAAGAGACTAAAGGGAAAGAACTGGAAGAAATTAATTAATATGAATAGAGATTTTAATCCCGGATTAAATGTTTTTCCTACAAAAGGAGAACTTGGTTTTGAATATGGCGATGATTGTTTTGGACCATTAGTTGAAAACAGAACACTCGATTCGATTCGTAAAAGTTTGTCGAACCCAACTTGTGAAGGACCGGAAATTGTCTATTCCATTGCCATGGATGTTGGTAAAATCCTTCATAAATCCAAATTAGAGGAACTACATTTACTTTACGGTGCTGTAACTTATGCTGCAGGACGAATTGGCAATGAACCGGTTCGTAGTCAAGGCCATATCCATAAAAAATCGGCTTATGCCAATGGTTGGTCAACACCCGAAGTGTATGAAATTTGGTCGGGCGAAGCTATTATTTATATGCAAGAAACAGCTAACGATAATCCCGGACGATGTTTTGCAGTATGTGTAAAAGCCGGTGAAGTTGTAATTGTTCCACCATTTTGGGCACATGCAACTATTAGTGCTAGCCCAACTGAACCGTTAACCTTTGGTGCATGGTGTGACCGTGAATATGGTTTTGATTATGATGATGTGCGTGCTCATAAGGGCTTGGCCTGGTTTCCGATTTTGAATGAAAAGAATGAGATAAGCTGGAATGCAAATCCGACATATATCAAATCGGAACTAATTGTAAAAGCGCCACGTATTTATACTGAATTTGAGCTTAATCCTAATAAATCAATTTATGCTCAATTTGAGGAAGATTCTGAAAAATTCTTATTTGTTCCGAAACCGGAAACAGTTGCAACTCTTTGGAACAATTTTATTCCATAAATACTTGTTTAAGAAAATATTAGAAGACAAGTTATTTGTAAATGAATGCTAATACAATTTGAATTATTTTTTTAGATGAAAAACACACTTATATTCTGCATTTTTATATTAAGTTGCTCGCTTTCAGCACGAACTATTAAGCTAAACAATGGACTTATTGAACGGACTTTTTACCTTTCGGATGATTCGAAATTGTCAACTTCATCTTATATGTTGGTTGACAATGGAACAAAAAATGAGGTAAAGGATGAGAACTGGACACTTTCTAAAGAAGAGTTGAAAAATAAAAGCAAGAGTTTTCTTAGTCCAAATTCTAAGGAGTTTTCATTTATTCTTGACGACAACCAATTTACCGGACTTTCTGATTGGGCAGTTTCGGTGCGTGATACAACTGATTCAAGTGGAGGAAAAGGATACGTTTTTTCGCTAAAAAGCAAGGAAAAAGTAGGACTCACTTTAGCGTTGACTTACCTGACTTTTCCAAATTTACCGCTTATAAAAAAACAAATAAAGTTTACTAATCAAAGTTCCAAAGACTTCAAATTAGAATCGTTGGATGTTGAGAATTTTAATATCAATACATGGATTTTTAATGCCTGGATTATGCGGAATTATGCCCGCTACAAACATCTTGGGCCTTATATTGGCGATTGGGATGACCCTTTGGTTATTGTGCATGATGTATCGTAACAAAGTGGTATTGCTATTGGAAATGAGGCAATGGGTGTGCTGAAACGTACTTCGGTATATGAAAATGGGAGTTCAATTGTTTCAGCCGGTTTAACGCATACCAACCAGAATTTTGCCTTTAGAAAATGGATTGCTGCGGGTGAATCATGGGAAAGTCCTGCTGTTTTCACGGCACTTTATTCGGGTAGCAACAATCCTTATGATGTTTTAAATACCACCGTATCAGACTATACTCGTAAATACATGGGTAGTCGGATTGAAGCCATTAAAAAGAAACCCATGTTTGTTTATAATACATGGCATCCGTTTCGGTTCGATATAAATCATGACTTAATTACCAAATTAGCCGATGCAGCTGCTGAATGTGGCATCGAAGAATTTGTGTTGGACGATGGTTGGCAAACATCGTATGGCGATTGGGCAGTTGATTTAAAGAAATTCCCCAATGGACTTAAACCTACTTTTGATTACATCAAGCAAAAAGGAATGAAACCGGGTTTGTGGTTGTCGGTTGCACGGGCGGATACTTTTACAAACGTATATAAAAAACATCCCGAATGGTTTGTGAAAGATAAAAATGACCAATTCTGTAATTTGCACTCACAATCCGAAACAAAGGGCAAAACAGCCTGTATGTCAACCGATTGGAAAAACTACATCAAAGATGTTATTCTTAATTTGGTGAACGAAAACGGATTGGCGTATGCCAAATTAGATTTTGCAGTGGTTACAAGTCCGTATTTGTATAAACCTGAAATTTCTGGTTGTTATGCCAACAATCATCCGCTTCATGCCGATCAGGCAGCTTCGTACGATGTGAATTATAATCGTACTTTGACTCTTTTTGATGAACTTCATAAAGCTGCACCGGATTTATTTATCGATTGTACTTTTGAAACTGCCGGCAGGTTGAATATGAACGATTATGCCATTGTGAAACATGCCGAAGGTAATTGGTTATCAAATATTTATGAACCAGGAGAAATAGGTGCATTAAGAGCCAGATTGCTGGCATGGCAACGAGCACCGGCATTACCCGCTTCGACTTTAGTAATTGGAAATCTGAGAATGAATGATCCTGAACGGGAACTAATGCTGAAATCATTAGCCGGAACTTTGCCGATATTATTAGGCGACCCTACCAAATTAACTACAGCCGAACGACAAAGTTTTAAAGCATGGGTTGATTGGTTGAAAGGACTTGAAAATCGACATTCGTATATGTCTTTCCGTCAGGATTTACCCGGATTTGGTGAGCCTACCGAAGGCAATTGGGACGGTTATATGCGAATCAATACCGAGACAAAATCAGGTGGTTTGGTTGGAGTATTTCGTCAAGGTGGTAACGAAAAAGAACGCACAATTACCGTGAAATATCTTGATTCATTCAAAAAATACAATATTAAAGAAGGTAAAACCGGAAAATTATTAAAAGTAATGACTGGAAAACAACTTGAGGAAGTCGGCTTTAAAGTAACACTTTTAAAAAAATATGATAGCCAGCTTTTTGAAGTAGAAGCCAAATGAAATAATAGTAAAACTAACAATATAAATAATACAGAAATGGAAAATACATTTTTTTTAGAAACAAAACCGGATTATAATGAGTGTGTAAACCGAATTGAAGCATGGTTTCAGGGTGAAATTTTGGATAGAGTACCCATCAGGTTTCATCGTCATAATGCCGAATACGATGTTTTACATAACAGTAAACATGCAACTATAAAAGACAGATGGTTTGATGCAGAATATCAGGTTGATGATTATCTGAGAAGCATTGCTAATATGCGTTTTAATGCCGAAACATTTCCGATTTATATGCCAAATGTTGGTCCGAATGCTTATGCTGCTTTTCATGGTGGCGATATGAGTTTTGAAGATACAACATCGTGGTATCACGAAATAATTCATAATTATGATACCGATTTGGCTAAGATTCAGTTTTCGAAAGAGAATGTTTTTTACAAAAAAATTCTTGAACTTACCGATGTTGCACTTCAGAAATGTGGCAATAAATTTATTGTAGGTTATACCGATTTACATCCGGGTTTGGATTGTGCTTTGGCATGGCGTGGTACAAACGATTTGTGTATGGATTTGATGATTGACCCTGAAAATGCTCAAAAGCTTTTTGATTTGTCCACCATCCATTTTCTTGACGTGTATAACGAATATGATTCGATTCTTAAAAAACACAATATGCCTTCGGCAACATGGATGAATATCCCGGTTCCAAATGGTAGAATGCACATTCCGAGCGCCGATTTCTCATTTATGATTTCGCCGGAAGATTACGAGCAATACGGGTTGCCAATACTGAAAGAAGAGGTGAAGACAATGACTCACAATGTATTTCATGTAGACGGATTGGGAGTTGCCAAGCATATCGACACCATTTTAAGTGTGCCCGAAGTTCGATGTATTCAATGGGTACAAGGTATGGCTGATGATTATCCGATTATGCAACATTTGGATTTTATCCGCTACGTTCAATCCCGTAACAGAGGAATAATTGTGGATTTGGCCAAAGAAGATTTAAACGAATACATGGAAAAAATGTCGCCTAAAAACACCTTCCTTTGGATTGCTACCGAAAGCGAAGAAGAGGAAATGGCGATTATGAAGAAAGTGGAAAAATGGAGTAAAAAGGCATAAGCATTTTTGGAAAATAACGAACTAATTGATACAGAATTTTATGAGAAAATCATTTTTAATTATTTGCCTAATTATCTCAATTTCAGCATTTTCAGCTGATAAAGATTTTCAATTTTCAGAATTTGGTTGCAAAGTGGTTTTGAGTAATGATACCTTGTGTATTGAAAACTCAGTGATAAAACGATGTTGGAAATGGAATAACGGGAATCTGATTTCGTTGTCGTTGGGAAATCAAAAATCGGGAAATATCTGGAAAACTAACAGCCGACAAGTTGATTTATTTTTGCCATCGGAAACTACTTCTGCTGCAAATTCCACGATTAAAACTGAATTAATCCCTGATTCGTATCAATTTGTAAAACATGTTCGAACTACAATTGAATATTCGTTGGGTAATTTACAAATCCGAAAAATTCTGAAAATTTATCCTGATTGTCCTGCCATTGCAACTGAGATTTTTTATAAAGGAAAAGCTTCGAAAACCTGGTTTGGTACGTTTGCCAATGCTGTTGATTTGAAAAATATTGAAAACCTGACCAAAACTACCGAAACAGGAAAATTGCCAGTAATGGAACGTCTATATTTAGAAGGTAAACATTGGAAAGTAAAAGCAGTTGAGTTTTACGACATAACTGATCGGTTTAATACATTGGTTTTCCCGGTAAATGTAAATTCATATAAAGAAGATTTAGTCCTAAAGGGAAATATTCTTTTTGCTGAAAACATGGAATCAGGCGATGGTTTTTTTATCCAGAAAGAAGCACCCAATTCCAATTCACAGTTACATTTTCCGGCAGGTGATTTTGTTGTAAATGCTGCAAATTTTAGAGTTATTGGATTGGGAATTGATAGTTGTGATATACAAACCGACCAATGGATTAAAGGATATGGCTATATTACAGGTGTTTATAAAGGGAATGAAACTGAACGTGATTTAGCTTTGCGGAGTTATCAACAGCGTATTCGACCAATGATTGCTGAACGCGATGAAATGATAATGTCCAACACTTGGGGAGATAGGGCAAAAGATACGCGTGTCAACGAAGCATTTTGCATGAAAGAAATTGAAGCCGCAGCCAAGATGGGAATAACCCGTTTTCAGATTGATGATGGTTGGCAAGCGGGAAAATCGGCTAATTCTGCTTATGGTGGCACTTTTAATAATATCTGGAACAATCCTGACTATTGGAAACCGGATACCAAAAAATTCCCCAACGGTTTTAACCCATTGCTCAAACGTGCCAATGAATTGGGTGTTGAAATTTGTTTGTGGTTCAATCCGAGTATTCAGGACAACTACGCAGCTTGGGAAAAAGATGCGGACTTACTCATTGGGTTGTACAAAGAGTATGGAATTCGAACATTTAAAATTGACGGCACTAATATACCAAATAAAATGGCCGAAAATAATCTTCGAAAGTTATACAACAAAGTAATGGCAGCTTCCGATTGGAAGGTTACCTTAAACCTCGATGCAACGGCTATGCGGCGTGGTGGGTATTTCTATTTCAACGAATACGGTAACTTTTTCCTCGAAAACCGCTATACCGACTGGACAAATTATTATCCATACTGGACCTTGCGTAATCTTTGGATGCTATCAGCTTATATGCCACCACAGAATCTGCAAATCGAATTTCTGAACAACTGGCGCAATGCCGATAAATATCCTAAAAACGATCGGTTTGCACCGGCTAATTATTCGTTCGACTACTTGTTTGCAATTACCATGATGGCTCAACCATTGGCTTGGATGGAAACTCAAAATCTCCCACAAGAAGCTATGCCAACAGCAAATTTAATTAAAAAATACCGCGAAATTCAACACGATATTCACAAAGGTGCCATTTTGCCGATTGGCAACGAGCCGAATGGGAAAAGTTGGTGCGGGTTTCAATCCATACAGGGAAATTGCGGTTATGTATTGCTATTTCGTGAAGACAATAACGAAGCAAATATTGCGCTGAAAATTCGTTTAATAGCTGGCAAAACAGTAGTTTTAACACCAATACTAGGCAGCGGAAAAGCTATAAAAACCAAGGTTGGAAATGGTGGTGAAATTACATTTAGTTTAGCAAAACCAAATAGTTTTGTTTTGTATAAATATAGTGAAGTTGCTAAAAAATAACAAACATCATTTTTGGGCAAATAGAGGCTCAAACTGCAAAGAATGTCAATTCTAAAAAATGGATTATTGCATAATACATTAATTATCAATAAAATGAAAATCAACGCTTATTCATTAATTTTCGTCTTATTATTATTTACTATAACCCTTTCAGCTCAACGAAAAGAAATACGTTTGAATGGAAAATGGCAAATAGCTGTAACCGATAAAGATGCAGCTAAACCAACCGTTTTTCCTTCAGAAATACCTGTTCCGGGCATTGTGGATATGGCGATTCCTGCATTAGAGCCCACACCAGTATTTACAGAGAAAACGTATTTCAGGGAACGTGGTGCGAGTATTATGTTTAATAATTCTGTGTATTGGTATCGTAGAACTTTTTCAATTAACGAAAAATACAAAGACTTAATACAACTCAAAATAAACAAAGCACAATACCATACCTGGGTTTATATCAACGGTAAAAAAGTGGGTGAAAATATGTATAATTTTACGCCTACTTTGCTAAATATCAAATCTTTTCTGAAAAAATCAGGACAAGAAAATGAACTGATTATTGCTGTAGGTAGTCGTAATAATTTGCCTGATTCGGTTATTAATGGATATGATGCTGAAAAAATAAAGTTTACCCCGGGTATTTACGATGATGTAACGATTATCATGTCGGGTAATCCATTTATAACCAATGTTCAAACTGTTCCTGAAATGGAAAAAGAACAGTTGAGAGTCGTTGCTGAAGTCGATAAAAATACAAATAAGAATATTTCTGTTTCTTATACGGTTCGCGAGCTCATATCAAAGAAAGTGGTTGCCAAAGGGCTTGTAACTGAACACAAACCGTCAAAAGCAGGAAAAGTACTGATTGATTTTCGGACTAAAATTCAGAATATGAAACTTTGGTCGCCCGAAAGTCCGTTTTTATACGAGTTGGAACTTTCCACCGGAGCCGATAATAAAATCACACGTTTTGGAATGCGCTCTTTCAGTACCGACCCCGAAAAGGGTGTGGTTTTGCTCAATGGAAAACCCTATTATTTGCGGGGAACGAACGTATGTTTGTTTCGGTTTTTCGAGGATTCCGAAAGAGCTGAATTACCATGGGACAAACAATGGGTAACTAATCTTCATAAGAGTTTTAAGGATCTCAATTGGAATGGAATGCGTACGACATTAGGATTTCCACCTGAAAAATGGTACGAAGTAGCTGATAGTCTTGGCTTTTTGATTCAGGATGAATACCCGGTTTGGGGAAAAGGTGATTCATGTTTAAACGGCACAAACGGACGATTGACATCAAACCAGCTTGCCAACGAATTTAAACAATGGATGCGCGAACGCTGGAATCATCCTTGTGTGGTGATTTGGGATGCTCAAAACGAAACAAAAGATCAAACCATCATTGCCTCAGCAATAAATTCTGTTCGTTCGTTAGATTTATCTAATCGCCCCTGGGACAATGGTTGGGCGTCTCCTGCCAGCGAAACGGATGTAACCGAAGCGCACCATTATCTTTTTTGGGATTATTACGAAACCTTAGATTTGAAAAAACAAAAGGTAACCATTAAAGAAGGTGTTTTAAAAGATAAACTCATGAAACCGCGAAATATTATTGATTATTGGGTGCTAAAAAGTAATAAAACCAATAAACCTTTGAAAAATCCGGTTATTGTGAATGAATATGGTCAATTTTGGGTTAACCGCGATGGTTCACCTACTACACTTTCCGATTCCATTTTTGCAAATCTTTTCCCCGAAGCAAACACACCCGAAAAACGATTGGAAACATACTCCAAAATGTTAGCCATGAAAACCGAATATTGGCGAACAAATCATAAATCTGCGGGTGTATTTGAATTCTGTTCATTGGGATATTCTCGCACAATTGTCCCACGTGGTCAAACAAGCGACCATTTCAGCGATGTGAAGAATTTGATTTACGAGCCGAACTTTCTGAAATATATGAAACCCGCTTTCAGTCCTGTGGGCATAATGATTGAATTTTGGGATGAAAAAGTAAATGCCGGAAAGCTGTACGAGATAAATGTAAACCTGATAAATGATACTTATCAAAAGTGGACAGGTTCTGTCAAATTATCGCTCATTTATCCCGACAAATCTATTAAAACTCAATCAGTGCCTGCCGAAATGGAAGCGTTAGGAAAAGTGACAAATAATTTTCAGTTGGAAATGCCCGAGATAAAAGGAAATTATATGTTGGAAGCGGAAATTTTGGTTGATAACCAACCCGTGAAAAGTGTCAGAGAATTTGTAGTACAATAAATTGAAAAACAGATAAATTCTTCAAAATTCTGCAATTAATTAGAAATTAAGTTGTTAACATACAAAATATCTTGAATTCAACTTGTAAATGCAACTTTTTGGCTGCGTACAATTAGGAAAAGA
>JBMOHG010000044.1:0-13440 GCA_049317965.1 Paludibacter sp. | reverse complement strand
ATAATGATGTCCAAATAATGTCGGACTTGTTTTCATACCTTGTTCAAAACAAACTTTGAAGTGTTTTGTTTTGAAATATCAAAATGTAAATAAACTTTAGAATAACATTTTGACTAATGAAAACTCTAATTTTAAAATTTGGTAAGAATTTAAATTATTTCAATTCCCTGTTCTTTACATAATTGTAAAGCCATTTCCCGCAATTTGAATTTTTGAATTTTCCCACTTCCGGTCAATGGATATTCGTTCACAAAAAACACATATCGAGGGATTTTGTATCGTGCAATTTTATCTTTACAAAAATCACGAACATCTTCTGCTTTAATATCAACATTTGACTGTGGAATAACAAATGCCGCTACATCTTCACCGTATCGGGGCGAGGCCATTGCTACTATTTGAACATCTTTTACACCAGGCATTTGGTATAGAAATTCTTCAATTTCGCGAGGCGAAATATTTTCTCCACCACGAATTATCATATCTTTTATTCGTCCGGTTATTCTGAAATTTCCATCTGGATCTTTCACACCCAAATCGCCGGAGTGCAGAAAACCATTTTTGTCGATAACTTCGTTTGTAGCTTGTGGATTTTTATAATAGCCTTTCATTACATTATAACCCCTGCAGCACATTTCACCTTGAACACCATCTTCACATATTTCGCCAGTAACGGGGTCAATAACCGCTACTTCTGTAAATTCGTAACTACTTCCAACTGTTGTGCACCGTGTCTCGAAACTATCTTCAATGCGTGTTTGAGTCATGCCGGGTGATGTTTCTGTTAAGCCGTAAACACTGGTTATGGTCATAAACATTTTTTCATTAACCTGACGCATCAATTCTATCGGGCATAAAGCTCCAGCCATAATTCCGGTTCGTAATGAGCTCATATCGAACAAATTGAACATTGGATGATTGAGCTCTGCTATAAACATTGTAGGTACGCCATAAACAGCCGTACAACGCTCTTTGTGAATGGAGGCCAATGTTACTAAAGGGTCAAATTTTTCAATCATCACCTGAGTGGAACCATGTGTAAGGCAATTCATGGCAGCCAGCACCACACCAAAACAGTGAAACATTGGAACACAAATACATAATTTATCGGCTTGTGTAAACTTCATGTGTTCACCGGTCAGATATCCATTATTTGCAATATTATGATGCGAGAGCATAACCCCTTTTGGAAATCCGGTAGTGCCGGAGGTATATTGCATATTGACTACATCGTGGCAATTTACTGATTGTTTGATCTTTATAAATTCATTTTCGTCCCGATTACTACCTAAAAGTAAAATTTCGGCAGTATTATACATCCCACGGTGTTTCTCTTGTCCAATGTAAATGACATTTTTCATTTTAGGAAAACGTTCATTTTTAAGTTTTCCTCGTTGTGTAGTTTTTAGTTCGGGTAAAAGTGAATAAATCATGTTCACATAATCACTTCCCGACACTCCATCTGTTATACAAATAGTATGAATATCTGCATTTTCGATTACAAATGCCAATTCATGATCTTTATAATTGGTATTAACTGTAACTGCCACAGCACCAATTTTTGCACATGCATATAAAAAAGTCAACCAATCGGGTACGTTTTGAGCCCAAATGCCTACATGGCTTCCTTTTTCAATACCAATTGATAAAAAGCCTTTAGCCATATTGTCAACTCGCGTGTTAAATGCAGACCACGAGAAACGGAGATTTCTGTCGGAATAAACTATAAATTCATTCTCAGGAGTTTTTTCTGCCCAGTATTCCAGCCAGTCACCTAAAGTGTTATCGTATAATTTCATAAATCAGTAATTCGTATTGAAAAAGAATTATATTGGAGTATAAACAACTGCCACAATTTGTGCGGGAGCATCGTTGGCAGAACTAACTAAATGATCTACAATTGAATCGTAATAAATACTATCGCCAACATTTAAAATGTGATTCTCTTTACCATAAATGATTTTTACTGAACCCTGAATCACAAAAATGAATTCTTCACCTTCGTGAGATGACAGAATGGGTTCTAGTTTACTTGAAGGATTGATATTAATCAAAAATGGTTCAATGTGTCTTCCCGATTTATTTCCTGCTAACGAAAAGAAATCCAAATGAGAATTGGCAGTTGAAAGTTGGCTTGAGAAAGTGGCCGATTCATTGGCATCTGACTGACGATGTATAACCGGACCCAGTTCAGCACTGTCGTCAAGGAATGTTCCAAGTCGCACACCCAACGCACGTGCAATCTTTATTAATGGCGATAAAGAAGGGATTATTTCACTATTGATAATCAGTTCAATCTGAGAAACAGCTAAACCGGAACGATTTGCCAATTCTTCAATTGAAATGTTTTTGTCAGTGCATAAAGTGCTGATTTTTTCTCCTACAATATTTCTTTTCATAATCTAAATATGTTTTTTTCTTTTTCAGTATTCAATAATAAATTTACTCAAAATTGCACGACGTTTTATATGAAATTATGTTCGCAAAATTAAGAAAAAATTCATACTAAAAAAGGCTTTTGAATGAAAATTCATTTATTTTCATTCAAAAACCTTTCGATTCGTAATTAATTTAATTGTTTGGGGTTGAAACAGAAAGGTCTAACACCTAAATATTGATTTTTTTTGAAAGTATTTTCGAATATCCACCTTCAGGTTTTAAAAGTTCAAGAGCAGCTTTAAGATCTTTGTCAGTCCGCAAAGAATAGCGAATTTCACCTTTTTGAAAATAATACCGTTTGATGATTTCTAAACTTAGTAATTCAGTAATATCTGCTTTATTTTCAATTATGCTTTTCGAAATATCGGGAATAAGTTTAGCTTTTAAAGCTGCAAATTCAACTTTTGCTATTGTGTCTAATCCTTCATAATGAGCAGTTTCCAGCAATTCTTTGTAATATTTCTCAGTTTGGGTTTTATAAGTAAATTTCTTTTCGGCTAAATAATCGGAAAATGCCTTAAAATCGTCATCATCAATTTTAAATTCTTCGGGTGATACAATTTTTGGATGTTTTTGTACATACGAGGTAGCATAATCGAAATATAAATTCTGTGCGAAAATATAATAGGCTATGTTTAATTTTCTATCATCTTTGGTGAGTGTATCTGGAACTATTCCACCACCATCACGCACTTTACGACCATTTTTTGTGCTAAATTCTGATGTTAAACTATCAGGCACACGACCAACACTTCCATCTTCATTTCTGTGGCTGTAATCCAGCGCCTGAATGCACCTGCCACTTGGAATATAATACTTTGCTGTGGTCACTTTCAAATGTCCGCCATAACCAACGGGGCGTATATTTTGAACCAAACCTTTACCAAAAGTACGTTCTCCAACTATCACACCTCTATCGAGATCTTGAATTGAGCCCGCCAGAATTTCTGAAGCTGATGCTGAAGCCCTATTGGTTAGAATTACCAATTTCAGCTGTGGAAAAATTGGTTCGGTTGGAGTTTTGTATGTTCTGTCCGATTCCTTATTTTTTCCTTTGGTGGTAACTACTTCGGTACCTTTTGGGACAAAATAACCAACAATTTTCACAGCTTCGTCAATCAATCCACCGCCATTATTTCTTAAGTCCAATATCAATGATTCGACACCATGTTTTTTTACAAGATCTGTTACACTATTTTTTATTTCAATTGCTGCTCTGTCTGTAAATTCGTTCAGCAATATATAACCTGTTTTATCAGCCATTGCAGCTGAATAACCCACAGGATTTACTTGTATCTTTTCTCGCAGGAATTCCTTTTCTATTGGTTTGCTTTCTCCTAATCGTTTTAATTTCAATTTTATAAGCGTATTTGGAGTTCCTTTTAGCCGTCCACTTACATCACTTACTGTTAAATCATCAGTTTTTTTACCATCAACTTCAATAATAATATCACCAGCCCTCACATCATTTCGCTGAGCCGGCATGCCTTCATACGGTTCAGAAACAATAATTTCTTTGTTTTTTTTCATTATCATTGCACCAATTCCCGCATATTCGCCGGTTGTCATAAACTTCAAATCATCTGTTTCATCTTCGGGCATATAAACTGTGTATGGATCCAACTTCTCCAGCATATTATCGATGGTAGTTTTCACAACCTTATCATAATTTAGCGTGTCCACATAGAATAAATCGAGTTCCCTAAACAGGGAATTGAAAATACTCATATTTTTACTGATTCTGTAACTGCGCTGATCGGTTGGAGCTGCTGCGAAAGTGCTTATAGTGAAAAGGATAAGAACTATTGAAATAATAAATGTTTTCTTTATCATAAGGTGAAATGTGTGTAAAAAATTAGAAATTATATAATAAACATCATTTATAACCTACACTTTGAATTTGTTAAAGTATTGATAAACTTTGTTTTGTCTTTGCTCTTGGTTCTTGATTCTAGGTTCTAATGTCTTCTATTATAGTTGTACATTTGGAGGTAAAAAACTGCTGATGTCTTTTCCAAAAGATATTAATTCACGCGCTACAGTGGAAGAAATGTAAGAGTATTTTGATTCGGTAAGAAGAATAACAGTTTCAATTCCGGTAAGTTTTCTGTTGGCATCGGCAATGGTACGTTCATATTCAAAATCGCCTACCGAACGCAATCCCCTAAGAACAAAACCTGCTTCAACCGAAAGAGCAAAATCAACTGTCAAACTATTGTACGACATTACTTTAATACGTGGTTCATTTTCAAAAGCCTGACGAATTAACTCCAATCTTTTTTCAATTGTAAAAAGTGTTTTTTTAGTATGATTTATTCCAATACCAATAATTATTTCGTCGAAGAAACCCAATCCACGCTGAACAATACTGTAATGTCCTATAGTAAAAGGATCAAAGGTTCCGGGGAAAATAGCTCGTTTCATGGTTTTATCTGCTTTTGGTTCAATTATTGTAATGTTTTCCATGCAATAGGATGAGTTTTCGAAGCATGAAGCTTCAGAAACTTGCACAAAGATAGAACTTTTTAATTGTGGCTGTTAAAAATAAAGCTAAAAGTTTGATATTTTTAGATTTTAAGTTTACAATTTCAGTTTATTAATTATCTTTGTCGTGCAAAAAATTAATAAACGTAAGGAAAATAGGATGCGCGAAAGGCTTGGACTCTTAATTATTCTGTTGGTATGTATCATTCAATCAACAGTAGCAATTATTCCAACAGGTTCATTTCCTATCCCTTCCAAAATTGAATTTGCCGGAAAAACAATATCGCTGCAACGTTTTGATATGCGTGAGCGATTTGATCGCGAACAAATTGTAATTGCTTATAATCATTCGGTTAGTATATTGCAAATTAAAAGAGCGAATAAGTTTTTTCCGATAATTGAGCCAATTTTGAAACAAAACGGCGTTCCGGATGATTTTAAATACTTAGCAGTAATTGAAAGTAATCTCGATCCGCGAGCAATTTCGGGTGCACAGGCGGCAGGTTTATGGCAGTTGATGCCAAAAACGGCAGAGCAATTTGGATTGGAAGTAAATGATGAAGTTGACGAACGTTATCATATCGAAAAATCGACTAATGCTGCTTGCAAGTATTTCAAAAGTGCTTTCAATAAATTTAAAAACTGGACTACCGTAGCTGCATCTTATAATGCCGGTATGGGAAAAATATCTGAAGAGCAAGATAAACAGCAAGTTGATGAAGCTTTTGATATTTTATTAAGTGCAGAAACAAGTCGGTATGTGTTTCGTGTTTTGGCAATGAAACAGTTTCTCGAAAACCCAAAAGTGTTTGGTTATCAACTCCAACGTGAAGATTTTTACCCGGTTATTGATACAAAAGAAATAAAAGTGAATGATTCTATCGGAAATTGGACGAGTTGGGCTACACAATATGGAATCAGTTATGCGCAATTGAAAGAGTTCAATATCTGGTTACGCGATAGAAAGCTAACCAATTCAAATAAAAAAGAATATTTTATTAAGGTTCCAGATAAAAACGATTTTAATTTTAATAGTGCCAACATAAAGATTCATAATCCGTTATGGACTACTTTTTAGACTAAAATAATTTTTAAAACAATTAATTCAAAATAACGTTCTATTTAAAAACCAATTTATTAAATTTATTCATCCTAAAAAAATATGTTTATGAAAAAGTTAATTTTTATTGCAGTTTTACTGCTTTCTTTCACTGCTGCTAATGCTCAATTGAATTTTGGTGTCAAAGCAGGTTACAATTCTTCACTAACTTTCGAAAATGTGGGTTCGGTAACTAATGGTGGTTATGACTTGAATTCTGTTACATCTGAAATGTGGAATAATTTCCATGCCGGTCTTTTTGCGCGTGTTTTCTTTGGTAAAATGATTTATGTGCAACCTGAGTTGTTATATTCTATTCAGAAGAAGGAATATAAAATTGGTATTGCAGATATTCTAAATCCAAGTATTTCGAATGTTGTAAAGAACTCTGCTACTGTAAGTACTGTTGATGTGCCTTTACTTGTAGGTGTTAAATTGATTGATTTAAAAATCGTAAATCTTCGCGTTTTTGCAGGTCCAAAACTCCGATTTAATGCTGGTTCATCATTGGCTTTCGAAAATGTTACCAGTGGTAGTACATTTGATACTAAATCATTGGTTTCGGATATTAAAAAAGCACAAGTTGGTCTTGAAGTTGGTGCAGGTGTTGATGTTTTGATGTTTGCTTTGGATGCTCGTTATAACTTAATTGGCGACATGTACACCACAAAAGTACAAGATTTAAGTTTGCAAAATCTTCCTTCAAATACTTTCGTGATTTCATTGGGTTGGAAATTATTCTAAATTCCACAAGATATAGTTTTAAAAACCTGTTTCTCAGTTTGAGAAACAGGTTTTTTTTATATCTTTCCTGTTGGCTTTATTCTGTGGCATAATAAATCATTTAAATCGTTACTAATTAATGGACAAAATATAATGTCGTATAAAAAAAAAGAATGGAACGCGGATTTTACGGATTAAGCGGATAAAAACGGATATCATTTAAACGGATTGAAAACTGATTAAAGTCATGTAAACATGACTGATAATATAAAATCATTCCGATTTATCGGAATTAAAATCCGTTTTTAATCCGCTATATCAGCGTTTATCCGCGTTCCATTATTTTCCTTTTGATACAAAAATGGGGCATTATTTATTTTCATTTACTTAAACAAAATTTTCAAATTAACAAATTCTCAAATTTACTTTGCATTTGCTTTCTACTTTTTACTAATTTTTCAATCTTACCATATTTTAGTATCTTTGCACTCCGATTAAAAAAAAATATTTTATGAATTTAGAAACTATTCTTTCTGACTTGGTTGCAAGTGCCGTTGATACGCTTTACGGATTGAAAATTGAGCCAAATCAAATACAACTTCAAAAAACAAAACGAGAATTTGAAGGCGATGTAACCGTTGTTATTTTCCCTTTTGTGAAAGCTGCACGCAAATCACCTGAACAAACCGGACAAGAAGTTGGCTTATATTTACAACAAAACAATCCTGTAGTTTCTGCCTTTAATGTTATCAAAGGATTTTTGAACCTGAGTATCAGTCAAAAATATTGGTTGGAAGCATTGAATAATATTCATGAAAATGAAAATTTCGGAAAAACGCCTCCCAAAGATGATGCCGAGATAATGATGATAGAATACTCTTCGCCAAACACTAATAAACCACTACATTTAGGTCATATCCGCAATAATTTGCTCGGTTATAGTATTGCCGAAATACAAAAAGCAAACGGTTGGAAAGTGGTGAAAACCAATATTGTAAACGATCGGGGAATTCATATTTGTAAATCGATGTTGGCGTGGAAATTGTATGGAAATGGTGAAACGCCCGAAAGTACCGGTATGAAAGGTGACCATTTGGTTGGTAAATATTATGTGGTTTTTGATAAGGCATTTAAAGCAGAAATAGCCGAATTGGTTGAAAAAGGTGTAACTGAAGAAGAAGCAAAGAAAACTGCGCCATTAATTCTCGAAGCACAGAAAATGTTGCTTGCATGGGAAAATAACGACCCTGAAGTACGCCAGTTATGGGAAATGATGAACGGTTGGGTATATGCCGGATTTGATATCACTTACAAACAATTGGGAGTTGATTTCGATAAGATTTATTACGAATCTGAAACTTATCTCGAAGGAAAAGAGAAAGTTGAAGAAGGTTTGGCAAACGGAGTTTTGTATCGTCGTGATGATGGTTCGGTTTGGGCAGATCTTACTGCCGAAGGATTGGACGAAAAATTGCTGTTGCGCGCCGATGGAACTTCGGTTTATATGACTCAGGATATTGGAACCGCTAAACTCCGCTATGAACATTATCCAATTAAGAAGATGGTTTATGTGGTTGGAAATGAGCAAAATTATCATTTTCAGGTGCTTTCAATTTTACTCGATAAATTGGGATTTGAATGGGGCAGGGGATTGGTACATTTTTCGTATGGAATGGTTGAACTTCCAGAAGGTAAAATGAAAAGTCGCGAAGGAACAGTGGTTGATGCTGACGATTTGATGGACGAAATGATTGAAACTGCCCGCGAAACTTCTCAGGAATTAGGTAAACTTGATAATTGTACACCCGACGAAATTGAAGTGATAGCCCGAATGGTTGGTTTGGGTTCACTTAAATATTTTATTCTGAAAGTTGATCCACGAAAAAGTATGACTTTCAATCCGAAGGAATCCATTGATTTTAATGGAAATACAGGGCCGTTTATACAATATACTCACGCCCGAATTAAATCAGTGTTGCGTAAAGCAGATGAGCAAGGTATTGATTACAAGTCAAATACTGATACAAATCTGGAAATTTCAGAAAAAGAGAGCTATTTAGTTCAATTACTCACCGAATTTCCATCCATTGTAAAATTGGCTGGTGAAGAATTTAGCCCTGCTTTGATTGCCAATTATGTTTATGAATTAGTAAAAGAATATAACCAGTTTTATCACGATTTTACGATTTTAAAGGAAGAAAATCTGAACATTAAGCAGTTTAGACTTGTTCTTTCCGAAAGTACAGCATCAGTAATTAAAACCGCAATGTCTTTACTCGGAATAGCTGTACCCGAAAGAATGTAATTAATAAATTGATAATGAGCAATAAATAAGTAAAAAATATGAAAAAAGCGAATCATCTTATTTTGTTAAGTTTAATAGTTTTGGTAATTTCCAGTTGTTCAACCGGAAGTGTAGCATACAAACGTGGCGACTACTATAAAGCTTCTTTGGAGTCAATTGAACGTTTACGTTCCAATCCAAAAAGTGAAAAGTCACAAGATGTACTTACAAAATCATATCCTTTAGCTCTAAAGTCAGCCGAAAGAGAAATTCAGAATGCCGAAATTGCCAATCAAAATGATAAATACGATATTATTGTATTTCAATATGAAAGGGTAAATCAATTGGCCGCTGAAATTTTCAAATGCCCCAAAGCCAATGAGCTAATCGCTCATCCTAAGGAGTATATTTCGGAACTTGCCGAAGTGAAACAATTGGCTGCGGAACGAGCATATCAACTAGGACTTAAAGCTTTCGATCTTGATAATATGGAACAAGCACGTGTTGCTTATCAGTATTTTACAAATGCCAATCGCTATGTTTATGGTTATAAGGATGTGTTGAGAATGATAGAACAATCGCGCTATGAAGGTACTTTAAGGGTAATTGTTCAGAAACCATTAACAAGCAAAAATTATCAGTATTCTGCCGATTTTTTTTATAATAATCTAATTGCAGAAATGAGTCAAAGCGCCAAAAACCGATTTGTTCGTTTTTATACACAGGAAGAAGCGTTAAATGCCGATATGCGTAATCCACATCAATACATATTATTGAATTTTGAAGATTTTACGGTTGGAAATATCAGAGAATCTCTTAAAACTACAGATTTAAAACGTGATAGTGTGGTGGTAGGAACAGTGAACGTAGAAGGCAAAACATATAATGCATACAGTACGGTTACTGCACAACTGAACAATTTTCGACGTGAAATAATTTCGGGAGGTGTGTTGAGTTTACGCATTATTGAAGCGCAGAATAACCGAACACTTCAACAACGTAATTTTACCGGCGAGTATGTTTGGGTAACTGAATGGGCTACTTTTAAAGGCGATGATAGAGCATTGAATGATGTACAAAAAAAGATGTGCAAACAACAAGCTCAAATTCCACCTCAACATCAGGATTTGTTTATTGAATTTACAAAACCTATTTATTCACAGGTAGTTTCGTATGTTAGATCGGCTTATACCAAGTATTAAAGTGGATAAACAATAATATATTTGCAAAAAAAACCTCAGTCCAGATTTGAACTGAGGTTTTTTAATTCAACAAACACGACTAAATAATTAAGATTGATTACTATCTTCTTCCATGTTTTCCACCCTTAGGTTGTTGGAAAGTATGAGGTCTGTGTGATTTTAAACTATCTTTTGGAAGTGAATCAAAAACTGGTTTTGGGTGTTTCACAAAAGTTGAATCTAAAGCAGGTTTTGGGCGTTTAACGAAAGTTGAATCATGAGCTGGTTTTGGCGGTTTAACAAAAGTTGAATCATGAAGTGGTTTTGGACGTTTCACAAAAGTTGAATCAAGAAGCGTTCTTGGATGTTTTACAAAACTTGAATCACAATGAGGTTTCCTTCCATGGTGTAGAGAATCTGCAACCAAAGAATCATTTATCGTAATAGTTGAATCCTGATCGTTAGAAATTGACGATGCAGATGCAAGTGCTAAATCATCACTTGTACATGAAGTGAAATTAAACGCTGAGAATAAAATCAGTAAAACTACAGCTAATGCTAATTTTTTTGTTTTCATAAGTGTAAATCTTTTATTGTTGTTATTTTTTTGTTGATGTTTTCTGGTCGAAAAATGACACATATTTTATGTTTGCAAAATTGCAACATATTTTGAAAACACCAAACAATTTAATTTGATTTACACTGACAAATAAAAGGTTTTCACTGAATTTTTAAGAAAATTATGAGCAAACTGTGATAATTCTTGGAATTTTATTGAGATTTAAATCGAAATGGAATAAAATTTAATAAACTCTTAAGTGTTGTCAAATAGCCAACTAATAAAGGTTTTAAAGATGTTTATTACTTACCACACCCCAATTTCATCCATAAATATCATGCTGCCGTCTGATCGGTCGGGACGACCTTCTGGACAAGCACCCGCACTTTTCAAAACCAACTTTAAATAACGTACTTCTACCGCTGGAAAAGTCAATTCAGGTCTTTGCATTTCCCATGTTGGAGCTGTTGGGGCAATAAATTGTTTTTCGGCCAATAGTTGAAAATTAATACTATCATTCGAACCATAAAGTTTTATTTCGGGTGTGAGCATTCCGCACATAGCGGGTGCATTGAGTAATCCAACTGAGAACCTTTTAATCGATTGAGCTTTCTTTAAATCCATCAGAATTTCACCGTCCATCGCTTTTCCGATTCCTACCCATTGTTTGTAGGCAATTTTATTTCCTATTATACCATCGGTGAGCGAGAAAAGATTATCGCCACGATACCAAGTGTTTACAGGCGATTGAATGTACTCTAAGCCTGACACTTTACTGGCAATGTATTCTTTTTTTATTGGCTTTCCAACCTTTTTTCCATTAACAAAAGCGCAAGCTGTAATGGTTGTTTGATTGTTGAGTAATATGGCGGAATTATACAAACTATCTTTCATAGTAGGTATTTTTCCATTAGTTGTATAGTATATACTTGCATTTGCATTGTCACAGCTGAGTGTTATTTGCAATTGATTGTCTTTGCTAATGCATGAAAACATTACATCATTAAAAACATTGGAATGTCTAATATTTAATTGTTTATACCTGTCAAATTGTGTGGGCAATCTTTTACGGAACGAGTCCCAGTTTTTGTTTTCTTTGCTGCTCCATAGTACTTCCGAAATGGCTGCAACACGTGGATAAGCCATATATTCAATGCGATCGGTCGTCGAAATATATTCCGTCCAAACATTGGCTTGCGCACCCAAAATATGTTTTGCTTCTGCTTCATTCAGTTCGGCAGGAACAGGTTCAAATTCATACGCTTTTTGCAGTGGAGTATATCCGCCAATAGTCATAGGCTCTGTGGCAGGATCGGCCTGATAATGATCGAAGTAGCAGTATTTGTTGGGCGTCATTATCACATCGTGTCCTGCTTTGGCAGCCGCTATACCACCGGCTATTCCGCGCCACGACATCACTGTTGCATTTGGAGCCAACCCACCTTCCAGTATTTCGTCCCAACCTATAATTTGTCGACCTTTGGAGTTGATAAACTTTTCGATTCGCTGAACAAAATAACTCTGCAATTCATGTTCATTATTTAAATTCTGCTTTTTAATTAGTGCCTGACAATCTTTACAGGTTTTCCATCTATCTTTCGGACATTCGTCACCGCCGATATGAATATATTTACCGGGAAAAATATCAATCACTTCGGACAATACATTTTCGAGAAAAGAAAAAGTAGTATCGCGTGGACAAAATACTTCGGGAATAATGCCCCAACGTGTAGCAACTTTTATTGTACTATCCTGATTACAAGATAGAAATGGATAAGATGCTATGGCTGCCTGTGCATGTCCGGGCAATTCAATTTCGGGAATTACGGTGATAAAACGTTCTTTGGCATAAGCTACAATTTCCCTGCATTCTTCCTGAGTATAATAACCGCCATAAGGTTTCCCATCAAACTGTTGCGGAAAACTTTCATAAAAATGACCGATTAAAGTCTCGGAACGTTTCGAGCCTATTTCAGTTAATAATGGATACTTTTTTATTTCAATTCGCCAACCTTGGTCATCTGTAAGATGCCAGTGAAAAGTATTTAGCTTATGAATGACCATTGCATCAATATATTTTTTGATAAATGCAATTGGAAAGAAATGACGACAAACATCCAAATGTTGTCCGCGATATGCGAAACGGGGCGAATCATTGATGGTCACGCAGGGCGCAGTCCATTTTTTATTAGTTACCTTTTTCTTTGCATATATTTCGGCTGGCAGTAATTGGTAGAGCGTTTGCAATGCGTAGAAAAAACCTTTCGGATCATTTGCAATAATATGAATATTGTTTGATGATATTTTAAGTTGATAAGCTTCTTTGCTTTGACTTGTATTGAGAATTGAGGTGAAAATTAATGAATTTGAAGTGTCAGAAGAACCTAATTCTTTTACAGACAAATCATTTCCACTTACCAGTTTGAATTGTTTTGAAAACTGTGTGGCAATTTTTAATACTGCCGAATCATTGAATGAACAAAAAATGGTTGTTTTTTTATTAAACTGAAAATTTCCGTTTTGAGGTATCAACTCCAAAGGATATGGAATAATATTATATTCATTTACAGCCTGAAGATTATTTGCACTAAAAGCAATAACAAAATACAGAAGTACAATTTTTAAAGCAAAAATGGAAGTTAATTTTCTCATATCATGCATTATTAAGTTT
>JBMOHG010000043.1:0-13605 GCA_049317965.1 Paludibacter sp. | reverse complement strand
CTTCCTGAGTCGGGTTTTATAGCCGAAGAGGGAACAAATGACATACAAGGCGAACGTTACAACTGGGTAATTGATCCGCTGGATGGCACAACAAATTACATTCAGGGTGTGCCGATTTACTCTGTCAGTATTGGATTGCTCGATGGTGACGAATTGGTATTGGGTGTTGTGTATGAAGTTGGACGTGATGAATGTTTTTATGCATGGAAAGGAGGCGGCGCTTATCTTAATGGCAAGGCAATTCGTGTTTCTGACCGCAATAACATACACGATGCATTACTGGCAACAGGTTTTCCCTATTCCGATTATAGCCAGATGACTGAATACATGGCTTTTCTGGAAAAGATGATGAAAGAAGCACGTGGTGTTCGCCGTTTAGGTTCAGCAGCAGCCGATTTGGCTTATGTGGCTTGTGGCAGGTTTGATGCTTTCTGGGAATACGACCTCAAACCATGGGATGTGGCAGCCGGAGCCGTGATTGTGAAGGAAGCCGGAGGAAAAGTAACCGATTATAAAGGAGGTAACAATTATTTGTTTGGACGTGAAATTATCGCTTCCAATGGTTTGATTGAATTAAACCCCTAACCCCTAAAGGGGAACTTAATTACAATTGTTTTTTTATTGATATATGAACAAAGTGAAGGATTTACAAATCAATACTAACTTAATTCCCCTTTAGTGGCTAGGGGTTATCTTATGATTACAAACGAACGTACCAACCGCACAGAACGCTTATTGCAGGTAGCCAACCAAATGATGACTGCTGCACGCACAGCACCCAAAGGAAAAGGATTTGATATTATTGAAGTAGCTCTGGCAACAGGTGATACTATCCAATTACTTTCAAACACCATGTTGGAATACAGCCAACAAACCGGATTGAAATTTATAACCCGCGATGCACTGAATATTTTGCAATCAGAAGCCATCGTTTTGATTGGAACAAAGCAAAAAGTTCACAGTTTGAATTGTGGATATTGTGGTTTTGAATCGTGCGAAGCTAAAAATGAATTTCCGGATATTCCTTGTTCTTTAAATACTGTGGATGTGGGCATTGCTATTGGTTCTGCATGTTCTGTTGCAGCAGATCAACGTGTGGATAGCAGGGTGATGTTCTCGGTAGGACGGGTTGTAAAGGAGTTAAACCTAATGCCCGGTTGTACAAATATTTACGGAATTCCAATCAGTTGTTCTTCAAAAAGTCCTTTTTTTGACAGAATATCAACTGCACTGGTCAAATAATTTAAAGTCCTTTGCGTTTTCGCCAAACCTGATACGAATTTACCATATTTTGCCACAAAACGTACGATCCGGGACCAATTGAAGCGATTGGATTAAGGTACATTTGTGCCATCCAAATGGCCAGAATCGTATTTTTCTGACCTAAACTTTGTCCCCCTGCAATTGTATCATCATAATGTTTACCAATTCCACGTCCAATTAGAAACTGACCAGCACATATAATGAATGCAGCAATAGCAATCATAATTTCAATAGAATGATCTGCACTATTTTGTTTTAGAATAAATTCTACTGTTCTGCCCGTTACCACACATAGTGCCAATGTCCAGATATAAAATGAAAAACCGGAAAAACTACCAATTTTAGTAGTAACAGCAGGAGTGAATTTTCGCATGAAAATAGCAAGTCCAAAAGGGAAAAGCAATAATACAAATACGCGTTGGGCAATTGCCAGAAAAGATTCAAAAAAAGGAAGTGTTTGATTTGTACCAATCAACGAAAAAATGATAGGTGCAGCGATAGCTACACAAATATTGCTTAATAAACTATAAGCAGTTACACTTTCCACATTTCCTTTCAACATGCCGGTAACAACTGGTGCTGCAGTGCCTGTGGAAACCAATACACAAATCATTGCACCTTGTGCTAATGTTACATTAAACTGACTTATTACAAGGAAAACAGCCAGACTTCCAGCTATCTGTATCAAAATCAACCATAAATGCAAGCGCGACAAGCGGACTTCGCTTATTTTCAGATTGCAGTAGGTCAAAAATAGCATCACAAAAATGAGGTATGGTGTCAGGAATGAAAGCGAGCCGAAGAAGGGATAAAAAATTGTACCCACAGTCATGGCAATGGGCATCATATATGGTTTTATTTTTTTTAGCATCAATTATTTGTTGTACTTTTTACTCAAAATAGACTTTGATAGATGTAAAACTAGTGTTACATTAGGCTGGATTTGACGTAATGAAATATTTATAAATCATTGATTTTCATTTCATTTTCAAATTAACTCATTTTCAAATTAACGTTACGCTGTTTTATTCTTCTCGCCACCTTTTTGTTAAATCACCAAATGCATCTATTCGTCTGTCGCGGAAAAATGGCCACATACGGCGAACGGTTTCAGTGCGGGCAAGGTCAATATCTACAATTAGATTTTCTTCTATATTATTGGAAACCAGCGCAATAATTTCTCCTTGTGGACCAGCCACAAAACTATTACCCCAAAACTCAATACCATTAGTAACTCCCGAAGGATCTGATTCATAACCAACTCTATTGCAAGTAATCACATGCAATCCATTTGCCACTGCATGTCCTCGTTGAATGGTAATCCACGCATCTGTCTGACGATGTTTTTCTTCGTTTGTATCTGTACTTTCCCAGCCAATCGCCGTAGGATAAATCAAAATATCTGCGCCTGCCATAGCCATAAGCCTTGCAGCTTCGGGATACCATTGATCCCAGCAAATCAGCACACCAAGTTTACCAACTGAAGTTTGTATTGGCTCAAAACCCAAATCTCCCGGAGTGAAATAAAACTTTTCGTAATAAGCCGGATCATCAGGAATATGCATTTTACGATATTTACCGGCAATAGTTCCGTCTTTTTCAATTACAACGGCAGTATTGTGAAATAATCCAGCTGCACGTTTCTCGAACAATGATAAAACTATGACAACACCCAATTCCTTTGCCAGTTTTCCAAACGAATCGGTAGAAGGACCAGGAATTGTTTCGGCTTGTTCAAAAACGCCTGGATCTTCAGTTTGGCAAAAATACAAACCGTTGTGAAGTTCCTGCAAAACAATCAGTTCAGCACCTTGCACAGCACACAAACGAATATTCTCTTCCAGCTTTGCTATGTTTTCAGCGCGACTGGCGGTATTGGATTGTTGAATTAAAGCTACTTTCATTTGACCCTCCTAACCTTCCGTCAGCTGACGGAGAGGAATTAAGTTAGTATTGTTTTGTAAATTTAAAATTATAAATATCCAAGGCTCTTGTTCCCCTTCAGGGGTTAGGGGTCATTTTGGATACTGCATCGTTACACAATGCAACGATCCATGTTGTTTTATCAATGCCAGACAATTTATTCCTACAATTTCTCTATCAGGAAACGCCCTTTGCAATTGTTCTTTGGCAATTTCATCCTTTGGCGAATTGTAGGTTGGCATTAAAACAGCTCCATTGATAATCAAAAAGTTGGCATAAGTTGCAGGTAACCGTTCACCTTCAAGATAAATTGCATCGGCCATTGGAAGTGGAATAAGCCTGTAATATCTTCCTTCAAGATTTTTAAATTGACGAAGTTCTTTCTTCATTTTTTTTAATTCGGAATAATGTTCATCATTTTCATCATCGCATTTTACGTACGCAATGGTGCTTTTATCACAAAGCCGTGCCAAAGTATCAACATGACTGTCGGTATCATCACCGGCTAAGTAACCGTGGTTCAACCAAAGAACTTGTTTTACACCGAAATAATCTTTCAGTTTAGCTTCAATATCTTCTTCCGAAATATGATTACGGTTATCCGAAAGTAAACATTCAGAGGTTGTCAAAAGTGTTCCAAGTCCATCCGATTCAATACTACCACCTTCCAGAACAAAATCAAAGCAGTTTTTGTGACCCATATCACCAAATATACCTGCTGTATAGAGTTTTCTTGTAATCAAATTATCGTAATTTGCAGCAAACTTCATACCCCATCCATTGAAAGTGAAATCGTAAACCATTGGTTTTCCATCTTCAAACACAGTTATTCCGCCATGATCGCGAGCCCAGGTATCGTTGGTTCCCATTTCGGCAAACGTAATTTTTTCCAGTTCCTCCTCAGTGAAAAAGGTCTCAACTTCGTTCATGTCAACGCAAACTATCAGCAGATTTTCATGCTTGATAATCTCACGTGCAATGTTTACAAAACATTCATTCACTTCGTCGAGCATATCAGCCCAATCGGTATCGGCATGTGGCCAGGTGAGTTGAATAAATTGTTGTTCAGCCCATTCGGCGGGTAGTATTTTTTCCATCTTTGCCCCTTAAATTCCCCTAGAGGAACTTTTTGATATTTCAATTTTCAAATTATTTTACAAAAGTACAAAAAAATACTTGTTCGATCCAATTTCGATGTTATTCCACCTTATTTGTTTAAGGAAAAAAGCCTTGTCGAAAATATCCGGCAAGGCTTTTTGAGCTTTTATAAAAATATAATTGATTATTTTTTTGTTGCAGCTAACGCTTCTTTTTTCTTACGGCGTCCTTTCACTAATCTATCCATTTCCACAGTAACCGGAGATGCAATAAACACTGAAGAATAAACTCCGATAAAGATACCGAACAACATTGCAAATATAAATCCACGAATTGAATCTCCACCAAAAACAAACATGGCAATAAGCGTAATAATTACAGTAAATGTTGTACTAAATGTACGTCCTAACATTTGGTTTACCGAGTCATTAATTATATCAACCCTGTCTCGTTTTGGATATAATCCTACATTTTCACGTATCCTATCGTAATTGATTACGGTATCGTTGATAGAGTAACCCAGCACTGTAAGAATAGCCGCAATAAACGATTGGTCAATTTCCATTGAGAATGGCAGAAAGCCCCACAACAGAGAGAATATACCCATCGTTATCACCACGTCGTGTGCAAGCGAAATAACAGCTCCAAGTGTGTAACCCCATTCACGGAAACGAATTAAAATATACAAACCAATACCGAAAATAGCAAATAGAATTGCCCAAACAGCAGACGTTTTGATATCATCAGCAACCGTTGGTCCTACTTTCGACGAACTTTTAATATTGTCGCTGATAAATTGTTCCTGACTTATATTCCCTTTTAATAAAGGTTTAAGATTTGTGTAAAGTTTCGATTCAATCTCATCGTCAATGGTTGCACCATTTTCAGTAATTTTATATTTGGTCGAAATACGAACCTGATTATCACCACCAATGGAGATTACTTGTGGTAAATCACCATCAAAAGCACCTTTTAGTAATGATCGAACTTCTTCTGTTTTTACAGGTTTGTCGAAGTTTACTACATAATTACGTCCACCGGTAAAATCAATTCCTAAGCTAAATCCACGAACACCAAACGATATAAAACTTACAGTAAACAAAATAGCCGACAAAATATACATCTTTTTACGAATTTTCATAAAGTCGATTTTCGTATTTTGTAGGAAATGTTCTGAAATCTTTGTGTGGAATGGTAGTTCTTTCGCATCTTCACGTGCAGCATAAGTCTCAATCATGTAACGGGTAAGGAATACCGCTGTAATGAATGTAGTTAAAATACCAAAGCTTAATGTTACCCCGAAACCTTTTATTGGTCCTTGTCCGAAAATTACCAATACAATACCAGTTAATAATGTAGTTACGTTAGAGTCAATAATTGCAGTCAAAGCATGTTTAAAACCTTCTTTAATTGCAGCTTTCATGTTTTTGCCATGTCGCATTTCCTCTCGAATACGTTCATAAATAAGCACATTCGCATCTACCGCCATACCCATGGTGAGCACAATACCCGCAATACCCGGCAATGTAAGTACAGAACCAAACGATGCTAAAATACCCATCAGGAAGAATACGTTGGCAAAAAGTGCGATATCTGCAATAAGTCCCGGAATTAATCCATAATAACTAATCATGTAAATAAGCACAAGTAAAAATGCTATGATAAATGATATCAAACCATTATTAATCGCTTCCTGACCTAATGATGGACCTACTACATCTTCTTGTACAATACGAGCAGGAGCGGGCATTTTACCTGATTTCAAAGTGTTAGCTAAATCCTTTGCTTCTTCAACAGTGAAGTTACCAGTTATTTGTGAGCTACCGCCAGAAATTTCGGTATTTACTGTTGGGAATGAATAAATATAACCATCCAGTGCAATGGCAATCGATTTACCTATATTATCTTTTGTCATACGCGCCCAGGTTTTAGAACCTTCGGCATTCATACTCATACTTACATTGGCATAAGCTGATGTTTGACTAAAGTCGGCACGAGCATCAGTAATTACATCTCCAGAAAGTGGAGCGCGACCATCACGATTGGTAATTTTGATGGCTATAAGTTGGAAAATTTCACCTTTTGGATCCAAGGCTTTCACTGTCCAACGCAATCCTAAGTCGCGTGGTAAAATTTCTTTTACTTGTTTGGTAGCAAAATAAGCGTTTACTTTTGCAGTATCTTTACTTTGAGCTATACCAACTACAGGACCACGTCCGCCGTTTGGATCAACCTGAAGAATTGCAAATAATGGATTTTCTTTGCGACTTTGCTCCATCATTTTTGTAGAATCAGTTTTCGATTCAGCTTTTTTCCCTAAAGCAGCTTTCATTTTTAAACTGTCCAGTTTGCTAATAGGTGCAGCTGCAGCTGGTTTAGCCTCTGCAACTTTTGCAGTAGAATCAGTTTTAACCACAGCAACTTTTCCTCCTGCCGATTCCAAAGAATATAATACCTTATTGGCTTCAGCAAGATTGTTATAGATTTCGCTTAACTCATAAGTTTCCCAAAACTCAAGATTTGCAGAACCTTGAAGCAATTTACGTACACGTTCTGGTTCTTTGATACCCGGAAGCTCAATCAAGATTCTACCAGTACTTTCCAGTTTTTGAATGTTGGGTTGTACCACGCCAAAACGGTCGATACGAGTACGCAATACGTTGAACGAGTTGCTGATAGCTCCATCAACTTCGGTTTTCAACACTTTAACAACATCGGCATTTGAAGTTGTCAACGAAATTTTATCTTTCAGTTCGAATGTGCTGAAGATAGTTGCCAATTTAGCATTTGGGTCTAGCTTTGTGTAAGTATCTACAAACAAATCTAAATAAGCCACCTGACTGTTGGTGTGTTGTAGCTTTGAAGCACTATCAAGTGCTAAATTGAAAGTTGGATTGGTATTAAAATCAGATAACGAACGGATAATATCCGAAACAGATACTTCCAAAGTTACGTTCATACCACCTTTTAGGTCGAGACCTAAGTTAATTTCTTTCTCGCGACACTCTTTTAGTGTGTAACCTAACCAAACTTTTTCGCTGGCAATTGAATCTAAGTAATTGTACTCCTTTAGTTTGTCGCCTGCAGCATACTCTTTAGCCTTTGTATTGTAAGTGCCGGTTACAAAGCTAAAAGAAAGGTAAAATAAGCACACTAAGGTTAGTGCTACTGCAAAAAGTCTAACAAGTCCTTTGTTTTGCATGGAAATTTTATTTAAAATAAGACATTAATTATTTCGATTTTTTTAAAGAGGTGCAAATATAGCATTTTTTTTATTACAAACATAGAAAAAAGACAATGAGTAACTTGAATGCAATTAAATATTATAAAAAAAGGCTGTTTCTTATCAAGACAGTCTGTTTTTTTCGATATTTTCTATCACATTGGTTATGTAATCAACGCTATCGTTTTTTTTTGAAAAAGTCTTTAACCAATTTACTGCATTCTATTTCTAAAACTCCTGCAACAACTTCAGTTTTTGGGTGGAGTGCCTGAGGTGCAAACCGCTGAAAACCTCGTTTCTCGTCACCGGCACCATACACAATACGGCTAATTTGCGACCATCCCAATGCTCCTGCACACATAACACATGGCTCAACTGTTACATACAATATACAATCAGTCAGGTATTTCCCTCCCAGAAATCCGGAAGCAGCCGTGATGGCCTGCATTTCGGCATGAGCAGTTACGTCGGTGAGTGTTTCGGTAAGGTTATGACCACGTGCAATAATTCTACCCTGACACACAATCACAGCTCCAATAGGCACTTCATCTCGCTCACCAGCCTTATGGGCTTCAGCGAGTGCTTGTTTCATAAAATATTCGTCCGGATTTGTATCTGTCGAATTATTTTCGGAGTAGTAGGGAATGGGCATATATCTATTCTTCTAATTCCTTGTTCTTTTGTTTTACCAAAACTGCTTTGGCATTTAATGGCGAAACTACCGCCTTGCCAGTTCGTTGTTCAAGTTCCAAACGAGCATTACGGGCAATGTTTCCGCCTTGATAAGCCACATCAATATGTTCGTCAAAAGTATCGGGCTGCACAACCTCCGAAATTTCTTTGGTAGATAATTCGGCTAGCATATTCAAAACCAATTCTTTATTCGTCATGTTATCACGCAGGTTTTCTTTTTTCAATCCTTTGAACTGACGGTACTCTTTAGCCGATTTGTCTGCCCAGGTTTTATAGATAATGTCTGTAAGTGTAGCAAATTGCATCCCTTCTTCCAAACCATGTTTTTTCCATTCGTCAGTTAGGTCTTTTCGTATTTCAATGCTTTTGAGCCGTTGATTGATCCAACTTTCGGAATATCCCAACTGTTTATATTGTAATAATGCACGGTCGATAGTCAGCTCAGGATCTTGCATTTCGTCCAATCGTTCGCTGGCAATTTGCGCCAACCACATCTTAAAAGGCTCAGCTTTTGGAGAAGGAATTGATTGAATAAGACGGAAAAGCTGCTCTGAATCAGCCACATCTGTTTCACGCATTTTGCCATCTTCAGCCATTAATTTCAACCGGTTACAATTTGTAACCGGTTCGTTTCCCTCTTTAATAAGCCTACTTTTAAGCACTTTCCAATAATTTCTTGATTTCTGAAAGTCAGGTTGATCTGTTAGAACTTGAATCACATCAATGATGGAAAAATACCACTTCTCTTGCTCATCGTCCCACACGGTGCGGACTTTCTTTTCGTCGAATATTTTTAATGCAGGTTGTTGTGTCATAGTAAAATAGTATAGGTTTTAAGAATTAATTGGAAATATGTCTTTGATAATGTGTCACTTGGAGTGAGACCATAAATAGTGGGATTTTTTACACATCCTCTTCCACTACCAAATTTTCAATAATAAACATCTGACGTTCGGGTGTATTTTTACCCATATAAAATGACAGTAAATCGGCAACGGCATCTTCCTTTTTAAGCGAGACCTGATCCAAACGAATATCTTTTCCGATAAAGTGCTTAAATTCATCGGGTGAAATTTCACCCAAACCTTTAAATCGTGTTATTTCGGGGTTTGAGCCTACTTTTGCCATGGCTGTCAAACGTTCTTCTTCCGAATAACAATAGAATGTTTCTTTTTTGCTACGAACCCTGAAAAGCGGTGTTTGCAAAATATGAACGTGCCCTTTTTTTATTAAATCGGGAAAAAATTGGAGAAAGAATGTGATTAAAAGTAACCGAATATGCATGCCATCTACATCGGCATCGGTGGCCACAATCACTTTATTGTACCGCAAATTGTCAACGCCATCTTCAATATTTAATGCCGCTTGTAACAAGTTGAATTCTTCGTTTTCATACACCACTTTTTTTGTTAATCCATAACTGTTAAGTGGTTTACCTTTCAGACTAAACACCGCTTGTGTATTTACATCGCGGCTTTTGGTAATGGATCCACTCGCCGAATCGCCCTCGGTAATAAATATACATGAATTTTCGATAGCAGCATTTTTTGCTTCATCTTTGGTGAGTGAATCATTAAAATGTATTCGACAGTCGCGTAATTTTTTGTTATGCAAATTTACTTTTTTAGCTCGTTCGCGTGCCAACTTTGTAACTCCGGCAATAGCTTTACGCTCTTTTTCGGAATCCTGAATTTTTTGGAGTAAAATGCTTGAAGTTTCGCTGTTGCGGTGAAGATAATTGTCGAGCTCCTTTTTCAGAAAATCCGATATAAATTTGTTTACCGAAATTCCATCTTTTGCCATGTCGCGCGAACCAAGTTTGGTTTTGGTTTGTGATTCGAAAATTGGCTCTTCCACGCTGATGGCTACTGCAGCTATAATCCCGTTACGAATATCGGCCAATTCGTGATTTTTAGAATAAAATTCCTTGATGGTACGCGCCACCGCCTCGCGGAATGCACTTTGATGTGTTCCACCCTGTGTGGTGTGTTGCCCGTTTACAAATGAATAATACTCTTCGCCATATTGGTCGCTGTGGGTAAATGCAATTTCAATATCCTCGCCTTTTAGATGAATAATCGGATAAAGTGGTTGTGCAGTGATATTTTCGTTCAATAAGTCGGTCAATCCATTTTTCGAAAGTATTTTTTTACCATTGAAATTGATAGTCAGACCGGTATTTAAGTACGCATAATTGCGCAACATAGTTTCGATGTACTCATCTTTGTAGACGTAGTTCTCGAACAGAGTATTATCTGGTATAAAGTATATAAAGGTTCCACGTTCGGAATTATCAGCAAAAACATCAGAATCATTCACCAATTTTCCTTTTTCAAATTCGGCTTTACGGCTCTGACCATCACGAAAACTCTGAACAATAAATGATGCCGAAAGTGCATTAACCGCCTTGGTACCAACACCATTAAGACCTACTGATTTTTTAAAAGCTTTGGAATCATATTTTCCACCGGTATTCATAATCGAAACGGCGTCAATCATTTTGCCTAGTGGAATTCCACGGCCATAATCGCGAACTTCAACATGACCTTCATTCACACGAACGTCAATTGTTTTTCCAGCTCCCATGCGATATTCATCGATACAGTTATCAAGTACCTCTTTCAGAAGCACATAAATTCCATCATCAACATGTGAGCCATCGCCCAATTTCCCAATATACATTCCGGGACGACGACGAACATGTTCGAGACCTTCAAGCGTGATAATGTTACTATCACCGTAATCAACTTTTTGTGATTCGTTTACAAATTCTTCCATATTAGTTCCCCTTAAGGGGCTAGGGGTTGTTGTATTATTTCGCTATCCAGTTTTCTGGATTTTGAGTATTTCTATCTTTATAAACCTGAAAATATAATTCTGTTTTATTGTCATTATCGCTATCTGTATAAATTTTCCCGATACTTTGTTTTGCACTTACCCTTTCGCCGGGGCGTACATATATTTGTGTAAGGTTGGCATAAACTGTTCTGTAATTTCCATGTTGGATAATCACTCCGTGACTTCCCTGAATATCGAAACTTTGTGTAACAACACCTTCAAATACGGCACGGGCATTGCTTCCGGCAGGAGTTTGTATGTAAATTCCCTTGTTATTGGTAGTTACAAATTTCAATACCGGATGAGGTTGAATACCATAATGACCTCGAATAAAACCATTGGATGTAGGCCAGGGTAAGCGACCAATATTTCGCTGAAAATCACCCGATAAAAGTGTTTCTTCTTTCGTGAGAACCGATACCGATTGAGACGATGTTGTGCTTGAAGAAGATGAGCTTTTCGTTGTTTTTTCTTCTTGTTTTGCAGTAGGGCTAGGTATCGATCTGTTAATATCAAGTTCTGCCAATCGTCTCCGCTCTGCAGCAGCTTGTTTTGCTTCTGCTTTTCTAATTTCAGCAGCAATAATATATTCGATTTTGCGGTTTATTTCGTTTGCTTTCTTCTGTTGAACTTTTAAATCGTCGCGAAGTTTCTTCTCCTTTTTCTGCAAATCGGTTAATAAGACTTTTTCCTTTTGCTCAACTTTAGTTAGGTTTTTCGCTTCGGTTTCCTTTTGTTTTACAACTTTGACTTTCGTAGTTTTATTTTCGTTTAAACTATCATTTTTCTGTGCTATTTTTACTTTTACCTGCTCTATTTCATTTACTTGCTCCTTTCGGTAATCGGTATATTCTTGCAAATAACGCAGTCGTCTATACGACTGATCGAAGGTTTTTGATGAAAGTATAAACATAATTTTAGCATACATACTACGCTTAATATGAGCTTCTTGTACCAGTTTTGCATAGTCGGATTTTAATCTTCCGAGTTTTGTTTGTAAAACTTGTTTTTCTCTTGCCAACCGTTGCATTTCAGTTTCCAACAAACCAATTTCGGAACTGATATTTTGTATCAATGTTTTTCGTTCTTTGATGTTTTTTGAAATAATATTCAACTTATTCAACGTACTGCGTTGCGATTTTTTGGTCTCATTGAGCATTTTGTTGGTAACTTCCAATTTTTGGAGAGTTTGTTTTCGTTGATTTTCAAGGTCTTTCACACTTTGTGCCGACGACGCAAAAATGATTGAAAACAAAAACAAAATAATATGAGATATACGGGTTTTTAATAGTGAGCGCATCAAAATATATATTTATAATTAATCTATTCTTTTTTGAGTAATTTATCCAATTCTCCTGAAGTATAACGATCAGTATTAGAATGAACTAACTTAATGTTGGTATCAAATTCTACTTTCAAAATCGAAAACGTACAAATCGCTTTACTTTTTAGGTTTGAAGCCTGAATTGTTATTTTTTGCGGGAAACTGACTCCATTCACCAACCCAAAATCATTATATGTGGTCTCCAACTGATATGGACTATTTTTAGCTTTCAACACTACATTCTGAATGCTGTAATTGGAAGATATTTCAGACGTTTGATGCATTTTCTGATTTTCGTATACTATTTTATTATTTCCGCCCGACAAAGTTACTAACTTACAACTATCAGGCAAAATTTGTTTATTTCCAACACAAAAAAACTGATTGAAAATCAATGACTGAAGGCTAAAAAAATCCACTTCAACTCCAAATCGTTTACTAAGGTATTTATAATCAGATTTATAATATTTTCTGTTCATTTTGTCAATCACCAACATGCTATCGGGCAAAAACTCAGCTTTAAACATTTCGATACCCATAAAAGGCTGAATTGAGAGATAAATAGCAGAATCTTTAACTATTTTGCAAGTGGCTGACACATTCACATTACGTTCATTCATTGTAAGTTCCAATGACATTTTACTAACATTGGCTGTTCTAAATTGAGGTTGATTCTTTTGAATTTTCTCAATTAATTGTACTACAGGACTTATTTCTGTACTTTCTACTTTCGTTATAGTACGTGTGGTTTTACACGAAACCATAATTATAAGTATGGAGAATATAAAAACTCTATTTTTCATAATTTATTTTTTTTATGCCCCAAGCCCCTGAAGGGGATGTGAAGACGCAGTATTTTATAAATATCAATAGTTAGTTATAAAAAAATATTTTTTGAACGCAAAGTCGCTGAGTTGCAAAGACGCAAAGAAAAAATGAAAGTTTTTGTCTTAGCGTTCTTTCTCTTGTTGTTGAAAATAAGGTATTTAAAACTTTGCGGCTTTGTGTTTACTCTATGTTTTAGCAAAACTTCAAATCATTAAATAATTTTGTTTAAATGTCTGTTAATCTATTCAATATAGCTTTTTATAACGACCCATTGAAATATTAGAAAAGAGAATAAATTAATTAAATGGGAAATGCAGCAAACCAATACTAACTTCACATCCCCTTAAGGGGCTTGGGGCCGAACCGATTTCACTTCCTTATCCAACCTTTATTTTCAATCTTTTGTTTAATTTCG
>JBMOHG010000042.1:0-13658 GCA_049317965.1 Paludibacter sp. | reverse complement strand
AAATCGCTTACAATCGCCTTAATTACTTGATTTTCAGTGGTGACCCAGGAGGGGTCAACTATTTCCATTCTAATTCTTTTCATTCCAATAAGTTACTACAATTGAGATAAAAAGAAGTAATGATTTAGTAACGAATAAAAAGTCTTGCCTTGTCATGCTTAGACAATGTTTTGTCTGCTAAACTTTCAGGTTCAAAAATACACAATTATTTTGAGATACGCAAGTGTCAAATTACTAAATATTTAGACATTGTGCAAGGTGCAAGTTTCTATATAGAAACACTTGCACCTTGCACTATATTTAGAGCTAAGAAAAGTGATTTTGAATTTAGTACAAGAACTCAAATATCTAGTATATTGGATAGCACTTTAAACTTAAAAACGGAAATAGCACATTTTTTAATTTTCAAAAAACATATTCAATCTCTTTTTTGTTTAATTTTGCACAAGATGTTTTATTGTCTACGAGCAAATTACCACATTGATATTTTACAGTATGTTATCGAAAGATATATTGGCCGGTTTAAAGAATGGCAATGATGATGCTTACAAATGTTTGTATGAAGAATACTATATTAAGCTTTGTCGTTTAGCAAATTGGTATATTCGTGATTCATTTGTCTCTGAAAATTTGGTAGGAGACCTTATTTTTTATTTGTGGGAAAATAGAGAAGAGATTGAAATTCGCGATTCTTTAAATGCTTACCTTTTTACATCCATCCGAAACAGATGTTACAACTATTTGAGTCAAGCCCACGTTCAAAAAGAGAGTTCCATAACAGAACTACAAGAAAATAGTCTTATTTTCTCAATGCATTCTGAAACTGATCTACCTATCGGAATTTTAATGGAAAAAGAATTACAAAATGTTATTGATGTAGCAATTAGCAGACTTCCTGAACAGACTAAAAAAGTTTTTGAATTAAAACGTTATGAAGATTTATCTTATGAAGATATTTCAGCACAACTCAATATTTCCATCAATACTGTAAAATATCATATTAAAAGTGCATTGAAATTTTTGAGAGAAGAACTTGGAGAATTCTTAACTGCAATAATATTGCTTTTATTTCTATCATAAACTATGATTTTCTTCATATTAGCTTTACCTAGCCAGCATAATAGTAAAAATTCAAAATCGATTTCAATTTATTTTCAAAATAATTGAAAACGATACTACCCAAAATCAATAGATAACTGTCTTCACACTATAGGATTATATTTTTTATGAAAAAGATTGACGAAATAAATGACATTGATGAGTTAATTGTTGACTATGTAACAGGTCGATTAACTCCGGAAAAATTCGATTATTTGAATTTGTGGATTTCCGAATCCAAAGAAAATCTATTGTATTTTAGAAAGTTACAAGAAATTTGGTATGCCACTGCAGCTCAAGAAGAAGATGACTTTGATAAAGATATAGCTTACAATCGATTTCTTTATCGTGTAAATGAATCTAAACAATCGGAGCAAATAAGTCCTCGGAATAAAATCTTCTTCAATAGGAAATTTATTCAAATTGCAGCCTCTGTTGCAATTATTTTTGTATTAGGTTCAATTTACTTTCTCAAATTACTTTCTCCATCAGGCAGTTCGAAAGATGAATTTTATTCAATAACTGTACCTTATGGTGCCAAATCAAAGGTGACACTATCAGATAGCACAAAGGTTTGGTTAAATTCAGGCACTACAATCAAATACTGTTTTATTGCCAAAGATAAAGTTAGAAAATTGGAGTTGAATGGTGAAGCCTATTTTGAAGTAGCCAAAATGAAAGGTGTTCCCTTTATTGTTGAGACAGATAGGCTTGACGTGAAAGTATTGGGAACAAAATTCAATGTTATATCGTATTCAGATGATGGTAATATAAATGTGACATTGTTAGAGGGTTCAATTGCATTAAAAATGGATAATGATAATAACAACGAAGTACGACTTAAACCTAACACTAGTGCTACTTATAACAAACTTACCAATAAGCTAGAATTAAAAGATGTTGATGGTTCGTTGTCAACACAATGGTCAGAAGGTATAATTATATTTGATAATGAAAAATTGGAGCAAATTGCACGTCGATTAGAGAGAGCGTATAATGTGAAAATCGAACTAACCAATGCTTCTTTATCAGACTCACATTTCTATGGTGTGTTTAGCAAAAACCAATCTATAAAAGATGTTTTTGATATTATAACACTCAGCAATAAACTACATTATAAAATCAAAGGTGACACAATCATAGTCTCAACATCAACGAATATTTACTAAATTATTTGCTGAAATCGTATTTTCAAATGTGCAAAACCCACATTAGAAAAAAGAATTTAATAATCATGAACTTCACAATCTATTATATATGAAAACTAAGATACAAACTGCTATTAATTCTAACCTTATTGACCATCTCGAATATTGTAATAAAAAAAACGCTTTCACCTAATTTGTAGAATTATTATTATATAAAGTATAGTTCTAAGTTTAGCGGATATTTTATTTCTTGAATTCAAATTTTCTGTATGATGGTATTTGATAATTTATTAAACAAACTTAAAAGTGGCGACGAGCTTGCATATAAGTATTTGTACGACGAATATTATGGCAAGTTATGTCGTGTAGCCAATTTCTATGTTAAAGATTCATTTGTTTCCGAAAATTTAGTTGGTGATCTTATTTTTGCAATTTGGGAGAACAGAGAAAAACTTGATATGATAGAATCGTTGAATTCTTACCTCTTCACATCAATAAGGAATAGATGTTATAATTATTTGAAACAAGCTCATGTTCAACGTGAAATATCTTATGACAAAGTTCAGGATGCTCAGTTAATATATTCGATGCATTCTGTAAATGATTTACCAGTGGGTATCTTAATAGAGAAAGAACTTGAAGAAAAAATTGAATTATCTATCGACCAACTTCCACTTCAGACAAAAAAAGTATTCCAATTAAAACGGAGAGAAGAGCTATCATACGAAGAAATTTCCTCTCAATTAAACATCTCGGTCAATACAGTAAAATACCACATGAAGAGTGCATTACTAACTTTAAGGGTCGAGTTGGCATCCTACCTGATTTCATTTGCAATAATTCTTATTTTGTAATTGCAATTAAGTATTAAATCATAGGAAGTTTCAAATTTTCACTACCCAAAATTCAGTTTTAGTTGTCAATATAAATAAGAGTAGATAAGTCAAATTCAACTTTTAATCAAAATGTGATTTGCCATTAAAACATTACAAATTCGCTTTAAAAAGTTAGAATTATTTTTGAAAGTTACTCTCTCAATTTCATAACAATACAAGTTAATTTTTTTGATTATTGTCTTAATTATATATTTATGAAGAAATTCACGCTTATTTTAATTGGAGCTTTTTTCGCCTCAATATTAGTTTCTGCCCAACAAAAACAGATGACTCTTAAGCTCAGTAATGTTACAGTAAAAGAAGCTTTAGAAACATTAAAGACTAAAGGGGGATATTCTTATTGGTTTGATGCTAAAGATCTCGATGTAAATCAAAAAATATCCATCAACGTAGTCAACAAAACAATTGATGAAGTATTAGTCTTACTGCTTAAAGGGCAAAAAGTCGAATATAAAATTAAAGATGGTCATATTGTTATCAGTAAATCAGTGGAAAAAGAAACACCGGTTCAAAAAAAAAATGAACTAAGGAAAGTTACCGGAATCGTTTTGGACGAAAAGGGAATACCTGTAATTGGTGCTAGTGTTTTGATTCCAGGTACGAAAATTGTTGCTGTAACTGATATAAACGGTCTATTTTCCCTTGAAGCACCATCTAATGCAAAATTACGAATAAGTTATATAGGTTATGAACCGAAATTAGAAGAAATTAAAGTAAATTCCAATTTAAAAATTTCACTAGAACAAACACCAAAAGGTTTAGATGAGGTTGTAGTTGTTGGTTATGGCTCTCAAAAGAAACAAAGTGTAGTAGGCGCTATAGTTCAAACTAAAGGTTCGGATTTGCAACGAACAGGAGTGTTTTCAAGTGTTGGTCAAGCACTTACGGGTTTATTGCCTGGAGTTTCAACTCAAACAGTTACTGGTATGCCCGGTGCAGAAGATCCAAAAATTACCATTCGAGGTTTATCGTCGTGGAACACATCTGATCCCCTTGTTTTGATTGATGGTGTTGAACGCAAGATGGGTGATATTGACATGGGGCAAATTGAGGCAATATCAGTTCTTAAGGATGCGTCTGCTACTGCAGTTTTTGGAGTAAAAGGTGCCGAAGGTGTTATTTTAATTACTACTAAGCGTGGAAAAGAAGGAAAAGCCAAAGTATCTTTCTCATCTAATACTTCCTTCAAATATATTTCGAAAGTTACCCAAAAAATGGATTCGTATGATTCCTTTTCATATCAAAACGAAGTACTTGAAAGACAAAATCCTGCATTTTCGAGTAATTGGGGATGGTATACTCCTCAAACAATTTTAAATAAATATCGTAATCCAGCAAATATTACCGAATCTGAAATGTATCCCAATGTAGATTGGGCAAATGAAGTTGCAAAAAACTATGCCATAACACAACGATATGACATAAATATTGCTGGAGGTACATCGTTTGTGAAATATTTTGCCGCTCTATCATATTTAAAAGACGAAGATATTTTAAAATCAGGTTTAGATGTAGGGCTTCCATATAAGCCTGAGTGGGGTTTTAAACATTATAATTTTCGTTCAAACCTTGATTTTAATTTGACAAAAACTACAGTACTGTCAACAAATCTAGCCGGTTCTATTCGTCAAAAAGATGGATTTGCGAACGATGTTCCCGCAGTTTGGGGTGCTTTTTATCAATTGTCGCCTGCAAGTTATCCTATTCGTTATCAAGATGGAGCTTTTGGTTTTGATGTCAATAAACCTGGAAGTATTAACCCTATACGTCTTTTAAGTGGCTCTTCTGGTTTAACAACAGATTATACAACGCAAATCTTTACAGATTTTGAACTAAAGCAAGATTTGCAATTTATCACAAAAGGTCTTTCAGCAAAAGCATCGTTATCTTATGATAATCGGATGTTTTCTTCCTCTTCAATTTCTCAAATTTCATTATTGGCTAAAAGTATTGATCCGGATGGCAATATTGCCTATAATCCTGTGAATGGTGGAAGCGAATTTGACTATTATCGTTTTCCTGGTACATTTAATCCCGAAGCTACAAGTGTTGGAAGTACAGTACGTAAACTTTACTACAAAGCACAACTTAATTATGCAAGAACTTTTGGTAAGAGCGATGTATCTTTACTAGCCCTTATGAGTCGCGAAGAATGGACATCTGGTAGTGAATTTCCTCATTATCGTGAAGATTGGGTAGGAAGATTAACGTATGGTTTTGATAATCGTTATTTTATTGAAGCCAATGGAGCTTATAATGGTTCAGAAAAATTTGCTTCTAAATACCGTTTTGGCTTTTTTCCTTCCGTTGGTTTAGGATGGATGTTATCCAATGAATCGTTTTTAAAGCAACCTTGGTTAGATAAATTAAAATTACGGTATTCAATTGGAACTGTTGGTAGCGATAACTTTGCTTCGGAACGTTGGGCATATGCAACAAGATGGGGATTAGATGGGGGCGACATTATGACTTTTGGTCCAACGTATACAACTACTGATTCAAGAACGGGTGCCGGTGCAACCTACCTTCAATATAAAGAATCTGTTGTAGGAAATCCTAACTTACATTGGGAAGTTTCAAGAAAACAAAATATTGGCATTGATTTTTCAATATTTAATGGACTTTTCTCAGGTTCTGCTGAAGTATTTCAGGATGATAGAAGTGATGTATTTATGACGGCTGCTCAGCTTGCAGGTGTGACCCCAACATTTTTAGGTTCAGCTCCGGTGGCTGCAAATATTGGTAGAATTCAAAATAAGGGATTTGAGATAGATGTAAAATTACAGAAAACTTGGTCGGGTGTTCGTTATTGGATTGGATATAACTTTGCACATGCAGTAGATAAAATTATTTTTAGAGCTGATCCTGAACTTAGACCTGATTACCAAAAGGCAGCTGGTTTTCAAATAGGACAACCTGCATTTAGTGTAGAGCAACCCGGATTTACTAAAAGCTGGGATGATTTATATGGAAGTGTTTCTTTTGCAGCCAATTCCGGTCGTTTACCAGGTGATGTTGTTATGATTGATTATAATGTAGATGGGGTAATAAATAGTAAAGATGTTATCCCTTATGGCTATCCAAATCGTCCACAAAGCACATATAATACTTCATTTGGTGTTGATTATAAAGGATTTAGCTTTATGGCTCAGTTTTTTGGAGTATATAATGTTTCTCAATTCTTTAATTCAATAATTGCTACTCCAGATAGCAGATCACCTTATGTAAATTCATTGATGGAAGACTATTGGACACCAGCAAATCCAAATGCTGTTTATCCTTTAGTGCGTGCCGGTGGAACAGCAGTAGGTCAAACGAGTTTGACAAGAGGTAGATTTCTAGATGGTTCTTATCTTCGACTTAAAAACTTAGAATTAGCTTATACTTATTCAGGAAGATGGCTTAAAGCATTAAAAATGAGTTCTGTGAAGTTGTCTATGTCAGGAAATAATTTGTTGTTTTGGTCAAAACTCCCCGAAGACAAAGAACAAACAGTTGATATTTGGGCAACAGGAACACAGTCGTATTCCTTATATCCTACCGTCAAGAGAATTAATTTTGGATTAAATGTTACCTTCTAATAATTGCAAAGATGAAAACTAAAAATAATTTTTTTAATCTGAGTATAGTTGTATTTTTTTGTTTCGGGATTATTTCCTGTACAGATTATTTAGATAAATCGCCGGATGCAGGTCTTACGGATGCCGATATATTTAAATCCTATGATAAATACCAAGGATTTATTGAAGATGCTTACAATTGTATGACGAACCCTTCAATTGGATTTACTGTAACCAATTTTAATTTGGGAGATGATCTTTTACAATTAAGTACAAATTATTTGTCTTCAATCAATTCAGATTACCGCGCATGGGAAGGCTCTCAAACTTGTATGTTTTATGCTGCTAATGGCAACAAATATAATTCAAATCCATATTTGTATCCAAATAATTCTGTCAATTTTTCTGCTGGTGATGGATATTCAAATTTGGGATTCTGGGATGGTAGTTGGCTTGGAATACGTAAAGTAAATATTGCTTTAGCAAATTTGAACAAATTAGTAATACCTTACAAAAGTGCACCTTTGCAAGAACAAAAGGATTTAATAGAAGGTCAGGCACGCTTTTTAAGGGCTTATTTTCATTTTCAGATTATTCGCTGCTGGGGAGGAATGCCCTATATTAATAAGGTTCTTAGTCAAAACGATAATTTGAACTTTCCTCGATTATCTTACCATGCATGTTCGGATAGTATTGAAAAGGATTTGTTAATTGCAATTGAAAAATTACCAATAAACTGGGATGATACACAGACTGGTCAGATTACAAAAGGTACAAACGAAGGTCGTTTAACCAAAGGAGCAGCTTATGCGCTGTTGGGCAAAGTAATGTTATATGCGGGTAGCCCATTGATGAATGGTACAGTGACAGGCGATTATAATTACAATAAAGATTATTGTAAAAAAGCCGTAAAATACTTTGGCGAAGTTATCAAATTGTCGGCATTAGGTGGAGGCACAACTTATGATTTTCTACCATGGAGTAACTACAGCGATAACTTTTATATGTATGGTGCGAAAATACCAGGAAGAGGTAAAGAAGGCATTTTAAATACACCCAATATAACACATGCACGAAGAACGCATATAAGCGATATGCTTAATTCTATGGGTGGCTGGGGTGGAGGCTGTGGCCCCATGGAAAATTATGTTCAGTATTTTGGAATGAATGATGGAACTTCCTTTGATCCAAATATTTACAATACACCCACAATAAATCCATGGGCAAACAGAGATCCTCGTTTTTATAAAAATATCGTTTGTGACCAACAAACTTTGATGAAAACGAACCCAGCAACATTGGCACAATTTTATTTAGGTGGATCTGATAGGGGTGGAGCTGGCAAAACGGATACAGGCTATGGATGGCAGAAATTCAGAGACAGCACCATCTGGGCTTCAGGAGGTGCCAATGGTTGGTCGAATACACTAAATCGTTGTTTACCGGTAATTCGTTTAGCCGATGTTTATTTAATGTATGCCGAATCAGTAAACGAAGCATTTGGATTTGATGCTGATCCTGCAACAACAGCACCCGCAGTTACCGATTGTCACATAAGTGCATGGGAAGCAGTTAAAGCTGTTAGAGATAGAGTTTTAAATGCAGATGGTTCACAACTTCCTTTACCAACTTCGTTTTTTGCATCCACCGATGCATTACGTGAAACAATTCGTAGGGAACGAGCAGTTGAATTAGCTTTTGAAGGACATAGATGGTTTGATTTGAGACGCTGGTATGTAGCAGATAAACCAGAATATATGCGAATTGATGTATTAGATTATGATAAAGCACATACTTATTTTAAAGTAAGATCTTATGCTAAAAAGGTTTTCGAAAAGAAACATTATTGGCTTCCGATTCTGGATCAACAAACACAAATTTTTACAAGTTTTTCACAAAACCCAGGTTGGTAATTTCTAAAAAATGATTTTTATCTAAACATGAAATTAGTAAAGAAAAAATAGAGAGTATGAGAAAAATAGCGAAATACAATAAATTACTTATAATAATTACGTTTGCAATTATTATCTCTCCCAATGTAATTTGGTCACAAAATTCAAGGGAACGAAAAATGACAATTAATTATAAATCAATTGTGAAAGATATTGATGGGAATCCAATTTCCGGAGCAATGATTTATGGGAATCAAGGAGCTGTTGAAACAAGTTCTAATGAAAAAGGAGAATTTTCAATTCAGATAAATTCAGATTCGTACATATTAATTGAATCAGAAGGCTATTCGGCATTGACAATAAATGCTATTGATAAAGTAAACGAAGTGGTATTGTTGAAAGCAAATTATTTGTTGTCAAATAGTGATATTATTTCATTAGCTTATAAAAATGTAAAAAAAGGCATTTTAGTAGGTAATGTCTCAAAAATAAATGTTCCAGAAGTTCTAAAACAAGACAATGTTACTCGTGTTCAAAGTTTATTAGATACTTATGGGTCTGGTTTGAAAGGTGGATATAATTTGCTCGGCATGGGAGACGCATTGGTCATAGTAGATGGATTACCACGAGATGCAGCAAACTTACAACCAGAAGAAATTGATGAAATTACAGTATTAAAAGATGTGAATTCAGCTATGCTATATGGTAGCCAAGCAAAAAATGGTGTTATCAAGATTAAGACAAAACGTGGTGTAGCCAATAAAAAAATTATTAGTACAAGTATTGAAACAGGTATAAACACACCAATTGTAATGCCTAAATACCTGAATTCACAAACCTATATGACACTTTATAACGAAGCTCAAATAAACGATGATCCTAATAAAATTCCTGATTATAAAGAAATACCATATTATGATGGTTCAAATCCATTTCGTTATCCTGATGTGGACTATTATAGCAAGGACTTTATTAAACCCTATTCAAATACTACCAGATTTATTGGAGAATTCAGTGGAGGTAATAATGTAGCTTCTTACTATGCAAATATGGGCTGGGAACATTCAAATGTTCTTTATGATGCTGGAAATAATCAAAACAATGGGTCGAACAGATTACGTTTAAGAGGCAACGTTGATTTTAATGTAACTGATCATATCAAAAGTTATATTGATGCTGCTTTTACTTTCAATACAAGTACAGGTCTCAGAACTGACTTTTTTTCAATGGCTTCTACTTTTCGACCTAATGATTATACGCCATTACTTCCTATGGAGGCATTTGAAGACCCTACACTCATCGACCCCTTGATTCATGTAAATGGTAATAGTATTTTGGGCGGAAATTCTTTAATATCTAAAAATTCGTATGGTAAAAATGTATATGGGGAGTTTAATCTTGCTGGTTATTCAAGAAACTACAATAACAATATGCAGTTTAATACGGGTATCATTTATGACCTTGGCGATTTGACGAAAGGCTTAACGTTACGAGGAGATGTAAGTTTTGATACGTATGGTTCTTATGCTGAATCTATTCAAAACACGTATGCGCTATATGAGCCTGTTTGGAATGATGTTACAGGTAAAATATCTTCAATAAATACAATTAATAATGATTTGAAAACAGGGGTTCTTACACTGTCATCGGGAGCTGTACAGCGGACAATAGGAACTAACTTTATGTTAGATTACGACAGAACATTTAATAATGATCATCATATTGCATCTTCTTTATTAGCATATTATGCTATGGCAACTGTTCAAGGAAATGTACACAATGATAAAGATGCACATATTGGATTTAGAGCAGCTTACGATTATAAAAATTGTTATATAGCCGATTTTACGGGCGCATTGATTAATTCTGTAAAATTAGCACCCGGACATGGATTGTCATTTTCGCCATCAATTGGGTTAGCTTGGGTAATTTCGAACGATGGGTTTTGGTCAAAAAACGATGTTGTAAACTATTTGAAACTAAAATCAACAGCTGGGATATTGCAAACTGATGCTTCGGTAGGATATAATAGATTCAGGGAAATTTACACAGGAAGTTCCAGTTTACAAACAGGCGACGTAGGAGGTTATAGCTTTGGTTCGACCTATGTTTTACAAACTCCAAATCCTAATTTAGGAATGGAAAAGATGAAAAATCTGAATGTAGGAATTGAAGGTGCATTTTTTAATAAAAGCTTATTTGTTGATGCCAGCTATTTTATAACTAACTATAGCGATCAGATTATTCAACGCCTAAATTATTACCCTGGAATACTATCCACATTTATACCTTACGAGAATTTTAACGAAACCTCGTATTCGGGCTTAGATGTTTCACTTAAATTCCAAAAGAATTTTGGTAAACTGCTATTCTCAGCAGGTTTAAACATGCTTTATTCTGTATCGGAATTTATTAAAAGAGATGAAATACATAATAACGATTACCAATACTTAGTAGGCAAACCCACTGATACCTATTGGGGTTTAAAAAATCTTGGTTTTTTCAATACTGATGCTGAAGCATTAGCTGCAAATCAACGGTTTGGTGCAATTCGACGTGGCGATATAAAATACGCTGATATGGATGGAAATGGAGCGATTAATGACAATGATAAAACGGCGATAGGAAATTATAGTCCACGGATAATGGGCGACTTGAATTTATCGATAGGATACAAGGGATTTTCATTATTTGTTACAGCAAGTACTCGTTTAGGTTATAACTGGATGATGAGCACAACCGAATCGCCAAACAATTATTTCTGGATAGATGGAACAAAAAAATATTCTGAAATAGTTCAGAATCGCTGGACAGATGCAACGGCAGCAACAGCTACTTATCCACGTCTCACAGCACAAACAAGTCAGAACAATTTCAGAACATCAGACTTCTGGATGAATAATGGAAATGATTTAACAATAAGTCGTCTTCAATTAAATTACGAACTTCCCAAAACGGTGTTTAAGAATTTATTTATTAAAGGTTTAAGTGCCTATTTGCGTGGAAGTAATTTGCTAATGCTAGCAGAAAAATCACAATTAAGACAAACGAGCTCATATATAAGTACACGAAATTTTGCTCTTGGTTTCAAAATTTCTTATTAACGATAAAAAATACATACAAAAATATGAAACTTAATAAGGTTATTTTATATTTATTTTGTCTGACAATAAGTTTATCTTATTTCGGGTGTCAGGATATTTTAACTACAGAAGCAGATAATAACTGGGGTGAAGAGATTGCACAATCAGCTCCGAACACCGTATTTGGATTTTTAAATACTGCTTATATTTCGTTGCCTTCGTCCTACGATTTTTCGGAATGCGCCACCGATGATGCTGTAATAAATGATCCTACAAGTAGTTACCTGACAATGGTTGGAGGTGCATGGGGTCCAATGTTCGACCCTACAGCAATTTGGAATTCGTCGTACAGAGCTATAGCCAATATTAATAAATTCATGACTTATGCACCAACAATGAAGATTAGCTGGAGCAATGCGGTAGATGATAGTTTATATCGTCAGCGCTGGATTGGAGAAGCTTATGGAATGCGGGCATATCATCATTTTATGTTATTAAGATACTATGGTGGTGTGGGAACATCCGGAACAACTTTAGGTGTACCTTATTTGAAAAATTTGATTGATTTAGACCCTGCTGTTTGGAGTAATTTGGAAAGACCTAATTATACATTTACGGTCGAAAATATTGCATCCGATTTAGATTCGGCAACATTAAAGTTACCGTTGGATTACACTGGAACCGAACGTGTTTTGGGAATTAAAAATAAAAACCGACTTTCAAAACGAATTGCGATAGCTATTAAAGCTCAATTGTACTTACATGCTGCAAGTCCCAAATACAACGGTGGCAGTTATAATATTGCTTATTGCGATTCGGCAATAAAATATTCAGCCATGCAAATTGATTTAGTAGGTGGTGTTTTAGGAATAAAAAATACGTATAAGAATACTCAATTCTATTTGAATGATATAAATCAAACACTTGGTGATATTTTATGGCGAATGAACCCAGCAAACGAAGCTACAGATGCTGGTACAATGGCTTTAACTATCGAAGCAAAAAACTATCCACCTTCATTGTCAGGCAAAGGCCAGGTAAATCCTACGCAGGATTTTGTGGATGCATTTCCGGCTTTAAACGGTTATCCTATCAGTGATGTTGTGAAATCAACCTACAAACCAATAACTCCCTATCTGAATAGAGATCCTCGTTTGGATGCATGTGTTATCCGCGATGGCGGTACAATTGGTACATTTACAATTAAAACTTCGAAAGATGCTTCAAAAGATGGTATCGAAAATATTGGTGCTACTCGTACCGGTTATTATCTAAAAAAATTGCTTCGTCCTGATTTTTCAATTACAAACCCGATTGCTGGTAAAAAGACTGTTCGTCCATTGATTCGTTATACCGAAATGTATTTAATTTTTGCCGAAGCAGCTACTGCAGCACATGGAGCCGATTGGAAAGGTACACGTACATATTCTGCCCGAGATATAATTAAAGCTATTCGTAATCGTTCAGGAATTGGTTTAACTAATGCCGATGCCTATGCCACCAGCCTTGCTGCGGGAAGTTTTATGGATCTTGTTCGAAATGAGCGTCGTATAGAATTGGCTTTTGAAGGATTCCGTTTTTGGGATATCAGACGTTGGGGATTAGAAACTAACGTAGTGGTTCATCGTGCACGAATTGCAACTACAGGTGCCGTCCCCGAGTATCTTCCACTAAACGACGAACCCAGAAACTTTATCACTTTTAAATATTTTGCTCCAATCCCCAATAGTGAAATTTTAAAATGTCCTAAGTTAGAACAAAATGGCACAAATTAATTGTTTGATATTTAATAATATAGAATAAACAAATATGAAAATCACAAAAATTAAAATACTTTTTGCAGTAAGCACCTTGCTTTTAGTGTCGGCTTGTCAAAACGAACCATTTGAGTTTAAAGATTATGACTTTACAGGCACCTATTTTGCATGGCAATATCCAGTTCGAACCCTTGTTTTAGGCGAGTCTCAATATTATGACAATT
>JBMOHG010000041.1:0-14073 GCA_049317965.1 Paludibacter sp. | reverse complement strand
GGACTCGTCGTTCCAATTCCGACGTTGCCAGCATTTGTAATTCTCATTCTCTCGTTTGTTGTTGCTAGCCCCCCAGTAGTGAACGTGATGAAAGCGGATGCGTTTTCTGTAGCAATATCTATACCCCCTGAAGCCAACGCATTAGCGTAAATTTGTGCGCCGTTAGCTCTTTGAGAAGTATTTGGGCTCCAACCAGAATTAAGATATTGAATAATAAAGTTTTTTTGACTAAAATCTTCTCCAACAACAATACCAGATCTGGCAGATGTTCCCGCGTCCGTATTCTTAACGCCAGCCAAAGTTAATGTGTTCTGATTTTTATTCACTTCAAGTACGACCCCTGGGTTTGTAGTTCCAATTCCAACATTACCGCTCTTATCAATCACCATTCTGTCTATTGGTTGTGTATTACCAGTTGGAGAAGTTCCAAATATTATTTTACTATAATCAGTTGCTGCTTCTGTTCTTATTTCTGCTGAAGCAAATGCTGTTGTTGGAATAGTTCCAGTGTTGTAATCTGTTCTTCTATAGTTTGCGGCCAAACTCATCATATCAATACCATTCAATCCGTATTGATGTGTTAAGTATCCAGAACTATTACCTGTAGCCATTTTTATTGCTCCATAACCACCCAAACTTAATTGTTCTGTCGGTGTAGTTGTACCAATGCCGACGTTGCCTGCTATTGAACTATCCCCTGTCCCAGAAACAGTTAACGCCCCTGCGAAAATTCCTTTACCAGTATAATCAAGTGTAAATAAATTAGACCCACCATTATAATTAAAATCTAATCTTGCCCCACCTGCCATGGAGTTCATAATCCAATACTCATCTCTATCACTATTATAAAGTTTAAGCTTAGAAGTATTGCCATAGGTAGTTCCTACACCGCTAACTTGAATATCACCAGCAACATCCAATTTCGCGTTTGGCCCCGTCGTCCCAATCCCGACGTTGCCGTTATTTGATATCGTCATTAGTGTTGATGCATCAGAAGAATCCCGTATTTGCCAACCAGAAGAGCCAGAATAAAAATATGTGACATTATTTGCCGTTGCAATTAAATTCGCTCCTAAATTATTTTTAAATCCATAAACCGCATTATTTACAATAAATGCACCATTTGTGTGGATGTTACCATTCACGTCCAATGAGTATCCCGGACTCGTCGTCCCGATGCCGACGTTGCCAGTGTTATCAACTATGAGTCTTGTAGCGTTTCCATTTACGACATCAACTAACCTAATTTTGTTGTCACCGTAAGTTCCCAAATCCCATCTAGCTCCTGTTGTGTCAGCATTCCTTATTGATAGATATGCGTATTTACTTGAGGTTGTCCCGTTTCCGACACTTACGATTAGCTGTGATTCATTAGTTGTGTCGTACTGATTTACGTAGAAACCTTTCCCTGCACCTAATAAACCCACGATTACAGAACCCGAACTCTCATGAAGTAAGCTATTCTCTAAACCTGTTCCAGCTGCGTTCCATTTGGTTAAGTAGTCATCAGTTCCTGTTCCATTAATAGGGTTAACTGTTGGTGTGAAGTTGCTTGAGTTCCATACTTTTGCCCACGGAGACCACGTTGTTCCGTTGTAGCGGTGACGAATGTATTTATTAATTGGATTTCCTGTAGTTGTAGCACTGACAAGATCATCATATTCTTGTACTGCCCAATCAGGTGAATATATTTTTGATGTTAAAACACCTATTGAATTTGATGGTGTATTAGTCCATCTGTATTCAACTTTTATATCAGATGCTTGTGCATAGTTTATAATATTTGCATCTACAGCACCAGTATTACGTATTACATTCGTAAATCTTGATGAGTTCATACTGCCAAGAAATTCAGCATTTAAGCTATTCACAAGATTAGTATTGGACATTGTTCCACCAGCTAAAGGTAGATATGGATGTGTGTGAATAGCATTTATTGTTGTTCCGATATCGGCAATAGATAAAATTCTGTCACCATTTGCTGTAAATGTGGTACCATATTCAAAATTGATGCCATACTGACTCCACATTTGAAAACCACCGCCACCATTATCTTTAATGAACTGAGCATTTGCAAATGTTAGTTTTTGTGATCCCATAAGCAATTCACCAGTCATACTCCCGCCTGCAAGCGGAAGATAAGGATGAGAATGTGCCAATGAAAAAGCATCTGCATGTAAACCATCCAATAAATCAGCGTCTAGTCCACTCCCTGCACCGTCTGTGTTTTGGTCCCAAACCTTGTACCAAGAACCCCATGTCCCACTGTTCTGAACTTGTTTCCACAGAGTTCCTTCGTAATCGAACCCTAGAAGTCTATTGTGTGATGAGTCTATATTTACGCTTACTCCTGAGAAGTAATTGTTAGATGTTGGTAAGTTAGTTGCTTGGTAAACTGCGTTAACTAGCGCAGACTCAGAATTGCTAATAGAATGTAGGTTAGCTACATTGGAGACATATTTTGCAAGCCCTCCTACGAGGTAACCTCCTAAGTACTGGGAATTAAGATTGGTCACCATAGTTGTGCTCGCCACGGTTAAAGGTGCTGTTCCTTGAGCTACAGTAGATTCAAAAATATTAGCTTTAGCTAAACCTGCTAGAAATAAATTATTAAACCTATTATATACTCCTCCTATATTTGATACAGCATCGGTATATGAATATAGATGTTTATTCCAAAGAAATACATCAGCCATCATGAGTAGTCCTGCATCAGAATCACCCACATAAAGCCAACCGTCGCTCCCACTACTTAGTGCGAGAGTGTACCCTGATGGCTTTTTAACGTAAAGGCTGTTTGCTCTAACTACGGAAGCAAATGTAGCTGCTCCTGAGTTTGCATCAATTCTTACTCTCTCTGTCGAATTAGTACCTAATATAAGAGGTTGTTGTGTTTCGCTATAAATTTCAAAAGTATTTCCCCCATTTGATTTTATTTGTTGTGCATAAGTGGTTCCCCCAATACCTAAATTACCATTAGATTTAGTAATAGTGGTAAGATAATTTGCTGAACCTATTAAAGCATCTCCACTAATCCACATGTTAGCAGTTTGTGCAGAAGCATTTTGATTCTTAATATAGTCATCACCTATCAAGCCTGTAGCAGTGGTTACTCCAAGTTGACCGGTGGAAGATGCAGTTACAAATCGAGTTCCTGTTCCAGCAAGCGACGCTAGAGTGACATTACCACTATCGAAAATAGTCATTAACGGAGCTGCTTTATTAGCACTATAAAAGATAGTACCATATGCAGTATGATTTGTATAAAACTGTAAATCCCCATTACCTGTATAAATTGGACCACTATTATCGCTTAAGATTGAAGCATATCCATTCGTAGCAGGAGTCTGTATTCTTACTGTACCTTGAATTTCAAGTTTACTGTTAGGCGCAGTAGTTCCGATTCCGACATTGCCACCAGATTTAAAATACATTCTATAAGTTCCTACCGCTCCTTCAGAAAGACCAAAATCAGTGCTGTTATTTGGTGAACCAAGAAACCAATTTTGATAACCTTCCCTGTTAAACATTATATTTGCAGTTCCAACACTACTTACAAGTTGTAAGTTTGCACTACCAACTCCTGGACTAGAAGATATAATATTTCCGCTGACTTCTAATTTTCCATTTGGTGCTGTAGTCCCAATACCGACGTTACCGTTCGGTAAAATTCTCATAAGCTCGGTCGATAAACCACTATTACTAAATATAATGGGTTGTGTTGATAAAGTAGAATCAATATTTGTTGACCCAGTAGATGTATTATACCAAACAAAGAAGTCAGTATTACTTCTGAAAATACCACTTTTATTAGAGGCTGTTTTCAAAGAAACATAATTACCATAATCAGATGGTGGAATAAGTACAGATTGATAACTTCTAATTTCTCCACTACCTACACCCATGCCTGAGGCTAAAATTCCACTAACATCAAGTTTTACTTGCGGCGATGTCGTCCCAATTCCAACATAACCGGCTTCATTTATTCGCATGACTTCAACCGCATTGGTATTAACAGTTGTCGATACACCAAATGTTAAAGCACCAGTTCTTCCATAAAGTTCCCTAGCAACTGATTTAATAAAACTACCAATTTTTGGTGTATCTAAATCACTATTCCAAAATTCAATCCCACCAATCAAATCTTCAGCTACTACTGTTTGATTTGAATTTGTTAATCTTAAGGTTGCACCGCCAGCTTTTGTTATTTCAATATTTCCTCCAAAAGTTGCTCCTGTTGTAGTTGTGTTTCCTCTTGAGGTGACAGACTGTAAAGTGTCAGCTTCAGCTGCTAAATATTTTGTATTGAAGTAAGCTTCTACAAATGCTAATGTAGATCTTTTTATCACAGCATTGACTGTGTCTCATACTACAAAGTCTAAAGTAGCAGAAGGAGATAGTACTGTTGCTGAAGCCAACGCGATGTCGGCTTCAGTTACAGAAGAATCTCTAATATCAATGCCTTTTATTTTTGTTTCAGCCATTTATATTATATTAATTATTATACAGAATAATTTACTAAAATTATGTCAGCAAATGGTGTACTTGATGGTGCAGTTGCAAATGTAATTGTTGTTGTAGCTCCATAAGAAATAGTGTAGTCATTTCCTACTCCAGCATTCATTAACATACCATTTTTATAAACTTCTTCAGTTCCACTTACAATCAATGCTGCAATTGTAAATGCAGTATTTGATCCATTAATTGTTCCAGTCGGAACTACTCTATAACTTCTAGCTACAACCCCAAGCATTGATTTAGCTTGTGTTACTGTTAATGCTTCAACATTACCTGTAGCTGCTGTTGTACGTCCTAAGAAAGTTTGAGTTGCAACTTGAGCCATCATAGCTAAAGTTACTTTATTAGCTCCAATCGCTGTTGTTATTGCAGTTGTTCCAGAGCCTGATACATCACCTGATAGAGTAATTGTTTGGTTAGTTGTAAGGTATACATTAGTATCTAAACTAAAAGTATTTGTACCTGTCATTTTTACAAATGAAGCGGATACATGAGTTAATCCCGAAAGAGAAGTTAAATTAGCATGGCCCGCTTGTTTACTATTCCAATTAGCAGCGCTTGCTATCCTTCCATCAGCTAAGGTACCAGTCCATCCTACAGTGATTGAAGTTGCTTGTAAAAGCGCTGTAGTAGGAGTTCCTCCAAGAGTTAAAGTTACGTTAGTGTCGTCAGTTTTAGTTAAAGCTGCTGGAGTTATAGCAAGAGGAGTGTAAGCTTCCCATGCTGTTCCACCTGCATTTACTCTTACTGATTGTCCAGCTACAGCTGCTACAACTACTAAGGTATTTGCAGCATTTGAAACTAAAGTACTAAGAGCAGTAATTGTATCAGGTATTGTAAGTGTAGATCAAGCAAAAGTATTTGCTCCACTACCTCTTAGAATTTTACCTGCTGTTACTGTTGCGGTATGTGATTCAAGTGCGTGTGATGTAGGTGTGGCCCCAACTACTTGATAAGTATTTGTATCAAGTGAGAACGTATTTGATCCAGTCATTTTCACAAAAGAGGCGGCTGCATATGTTAACGCATTTAAACCATTTGTTCCAAATAAGTTAATTGAAGTTGTCCAAACAGGAGCAAAAGGTGTTGAACCAGTTACAAGAGTTTGATATTGTGCTGTACCATTACCGATAAATCCTAAACTTGCTGTAATAGCATGGCTATGAGTTGATGTTGCTACCTCATTAATTGATGAACTTGTTATTGTTGTAGGAGTTCCTAATGCGAGTCCAGTTTGGCCAGATGTAAAAGCTAAACCTGAGTTTGTTGCTAAAGTTACATCGCCTGTATTTGATCCTGATATAGAAGCACTAGCTCCAATTGTTAATGCATTAGTTGACCAAGTTACATCTGCTCCATCATTAGTTAATATTTTTCCTGATGGTGTAGCAGGTAAAGCTAATCTCTGCCATTTAGCTGATGCTAATTGTCCGGTAATAAGATCTCCTCTAGATACTGTGGCAGCAGTTGTATCTCCGTGTATTGCAGATAATAAATTATGTGCAGTTACTGTTGTAAGATAAGTATTTGTATCTAAAGCAAATGTACCTGCTGCAGTCATTTTTACAAATGATGTACTAACATAAGTTAATGCAGATAAAGAGGTTAGATTTGCATGTCCTGCTTGTTTTGAGTTCCATGTTGCAGCACTAGCAATTCTAGCATCTGCCAAGGTTCCTGTTCAACCTACTGTTATGGATGCAGCAGTTAATAATGCTGTTGTTGGTGACCCTCCTAATGTTAATGTAACGTTAGTATCATCTGTTTTTGTAAGTGCAGCCCCACTTAATAAAGCTACTTGAGCATTGGTTAAGTGATTATACTGACCAGTTGTTCCTCCTTGTAAGTTACTAAGTAAATTATGATCAGTAATAGTTGAACTCATTTTTATTCATCTACCAGGGGATGCATCAGATGCTATGTTAGTTGGTCTAATAACTGTATCGTTATTACTTGTTGCTGCAGATTCAGCATCATAACGATATAGTCCTAGAGTCTCAATTAACATAATCATCCTATCTAGATAATTAGTTACTGCTACTGCTCCTGTTAAATCTGCTACTGGAACGTGTATAGAATTTCCTACTCCTGAAACTGCATTACTAATAGCGGTATTCATTTGATCATATTCTACTGCATGTCCAGAAGCTGTACCAGCTACTAAGCTAATACCTTTGTTGTTATTAAAGTTTAGATTCGCATCTATATAAAGTTGTGAACTAGACCTGATTGTTGTTGTTGCCATAAAATGTTATTAGTTTTAGTTAGGCGAATAAATAAGTTGCTTCTACAATATCTAGCATTCCCGCATTGGAAGGAGCGGTGTCAAAAGTTATCTGTGAAGTTGAATTGATTGTATAAAAATGTTCTCTAATACCATTCAGAAATATCACTAAACTTCCGTTAACAAATGGTGCGGAAGTTGTAAATACTTTATTAATGCCATTAATATCTCCTATTAAGGTTTCATTTTTAGGTACCGAAGTTCCAGAAATTGAATAAATTTCTTTTCTATAATCTACGAATACTTCATCTATAATATTTGGAATAAGCATTACTATGGAACCTACTAAATCTTCTGTTGTAACTGTGATTCCAAAGTTAGTATATACTCCACTTATTTGTGCAAAATATACACCAGGAAATTTATAATTATTTACAGTAGCATATGCTATTGGGTTTGTAAATGGTGTTGCTATTCCAAGAAAAGGAGAAGCAGATAATGATTTATTATATTTACTATCTTGATCGTATAAATAAATTAATGAACCAGTTAACATTCTTATTAATGCTTCATAATCTCCCTTCTGATAATATGCAGGTGCAGTATCGAAGCGAATTAGCACATCACATAAATAAAGGAAAAGTTCTTCCTTATCTGTTATTAGGACACTTGAGTCTAGATTAGTAAAACAAGTTCCTTGATCATAGAATATTACAGGAATTTCTTCTACAGTATTATACGGAGTTATTAAAGGACTATCGGGTGGAAGATTTTCATGAACCACATCTGGTGGAATCATTTCAATCGGGTTCAACCCATAAGTATCAATTAAATCATTATTACTCGGCGACTCTGTATTAGTACTCCTAACAGTCAGCAGGCCCTCACTCGAAGGCTCTGCTGTCTGAAATTCGTTAAGTGGAATTAATTCATTTAGCATAATTAATTTTATTTAGTCTGGCTGAGGTATAAATGCATTAGTTTCATCATTATTATATGAACATCGTGCGGGAGTATTGTTAGTTATTGCTGTTGCCCAATCAGTGTTGCCTTGTATCTCAGGAATATTAGAACCATTCCTAAAATTGGTTTCTATTAAATTTTCTGCTAATCATTCTTGCGGTGCTTCTACCGTACCTACACAGATAGTTCTATAGAGTACTCCATTATTTCCTGTATAGTATCCTGTTTGTCCTGGAGTTAAACTAGTAGATGTTCTTACTAATCTAAGTGGAAAACTAGCTTTACTAATTGAATATGAAGTCATTGATCAAGCATGTCCTAGCATTCCAATAAAGGTTGCCATTGGTGTAACAGCTCCACTATTCATATATGGTGATAAAAGAATACTTCCTTCAGGATATAAGCCAGGAGCATGGAAAACTCCAGTTGCAGTTCTACCATAAGTTACATAGGCACTAAAGTTATAGGCATTTGTATCATAAACTAATAAATCATTATAATTAGGATCTGCAAAAAGTTGTAACTTAGAATACTCTGCTAAAGGATTTAAAATTTCTGAAAAACTAATTGTTGGTATTACTCAATCATTACTACTTGTAATAGAACTTGCTCCATTTAATACACTTCAGGTATATATATACCCTTGATGAACTTCTACTGGCCCAAATCCAACTGCGGCAGCTTGAGTTAGTGTTATATCTACAGGAGTTAATCCTGCTACTGTTACTGTAATTGTAGCAACTCGTTGAGTTCCTAAAGTATTTTCTAAATATCTAGCAGATATAGACCCATTTCCAGATCCTGAAAAATTTACAGAACACCAATCAGCATTACTTGTTACTGATCATGCTGAATTAGAAGTAACTGCAAAATCTATTATACCAGCTACATTACTTACAGATCCTGTTAATGGATATACTGTTAATGTAGGGGCAGTTCCTGCTTGAGTTACTGTAACAGAAATTGGGGTTAAACCAACTGCTGTAGTTACTAAGGTTACTGATCTTGAGGCAACATTTGTATTTTGAGTATAAGTAACTATAATTGTTCCATTATTTGCTCCAGAAGGAGTAGCGGAACATCAATCGGTAGCATTTCCTACTAGGGCAGTAACCCATGAAGTATTAGAGGTTACAGCAAAAATTGTGGTTCCAGATGATGCAGATACACTTTGTAATGAAGGAGCAACTTCTAAATAAACACTAGATGCTTGCTGTACAACTTGTACTACTATTGGTGTACTTCCTGGAGCTGTAACCGTAATGTTTGCAGTTCTTATAGAAGTTCCTAAATTTAAAGGATAAGTTGCAGTAATTATTCCGTTACCAGTTCCTGAAAGTGTTACTGCACATCATGCTGAATCACTTACAGCAGTTCAACTTGAATTTGTAACAAGAGAAAAAGTTGTTGAGCCTGCAATTGCTGCTACTGTTCTTAAACTTGGAGTAACTGATAAAGTTGCAGTTGTTCCTGCTTGAATTAATACTAATGTTACTGTTGTTACCCCTGGGCCAGAAACAGTTATAAAAGCTGTTCTTACCTCAGATAGAATGTTGGTTGCATAGGTGATATTAATTAATCCACTTGTTGTACTTGTAATACTACACCAAGGTTGACTACTAGTTGCAGTTCATACAACATTGGAACTTACTGCGAAAGAAGTTGTCCCTGTAAGAGAATGAACACTAGTTGTTAATGGAGTAACATTTAGATAATATTCTATTGGAATACCACCTTCTGTTATAGAATCAATATTATCTCAAACTCGTTGTCATGTTCATATTGTCTGAGGTGTACTCACATTAGAATAAAATGTTCCTGGTATAACTTTTGGTAAAGAAAGATTTGGGTTTCGCAAATAAATACAATCCAATAACTTTTGAATTTTAATTTTATTGTTTTCTGAAACCTCAAATCAATCGGTCCAATTATATACTTGCAGAAACACTTCTAATAAAGATATATCTTTTAATGTACCTGCATCTTGATTTGCAAGATAAGATAATTTTCTAAGATATTCAATAGAAGAATCTATAAATGCGTCGGTATATTTTTCATTCATACTAAGTGCAATTACATGGATTAGTTACCAAACTTCCTGCTCTTGTTGAACCTCCGCAGTTGGAAAATAAATTCCAAATTATTCCATAGAAATATTCTGCTTCTGTGTATCTTTCTAATCTCATTGCTTCTTGATGAGCATATAATATCATGTGATTCCTCATTAATGTATCATATGTTGTATCATCTATGCAGCAACTTGTAAGTTTTAAAACTGAATTTAAAAGATTCTCATAAACAAAGTTTACATTAGAACATATTCCAATCTCTGGGGCAACGTCTGCACCTGCAGGATCAATTGGAGCAATTCCAAATGTCACTTTATACATTGTTACATCAGTTCCAAATGCAGAAGTTGCTATTCTCATAATTTCCTTTTGAGTAGTTCCTGATAGCAAAGAACTACAGTCTTTTGTGGTATCATATACTGCAAGTGATACATTATATCTAGAAATGTACAGCAGATTAAAATTATAGTCTGCTGGACATTCTACACTAAATTCAATGTATTTACTATCAGTGGATACTCTTAATAAATTGATTTGTATCATATTATTGTTTTGTTATTTTAGCAGATAATCCAACTGCAGCACAAGCTACGATTACATATCCTGCAATTGTAAATATTATTTGTGGAATACCATATGCCTGTAAACTAAATATTTGATCTGCACCAATTACCGCTACTGCACTAGTACCAATTGCAATTGCAATTTTTAGTATTTTATTTCAAAATTTAGGTATTTCTGCTTTTCATCTATTTTTTAGCTCCACATATATTCCTATAGGAGCTTTTTCATGAAACTCATAATATGGGCATTTTGAATCTTGTGGATTTATTAATTCAGATTGGTTAGTTATTTCTTCCATCTTACGTATTTTTTATTTCATCATTACTCTTCTTCTCATCAAGTAATTGTAAACCTTCTAATTGAATCCTTTGTTGTTCTAATTTTAAATATGATTTATCATATTCATCTTTAGATCTAGCTCTAAACCAATCAATCTCTTTTTGATATGCCAGGCGTTCTTTTTCTAATTGCATCTTACCAGCATTTAACTGTTGAACTTGCTGTTGAAGTTTTTGTGCTTCAGCAGTAGCCTGTTTTAATTGACCATCTAATTGTTGAGCTTGTTGTTGAAGTTTTCCTATTTGGTCTGCCTCTTTACGTTTCTTTTCTATGGCTGTATAAATGTCTTCTTTCATTCTAGTTAATCCAGTCGCAGTAATTGCTTCTAAGATAACTTCAGGATCTACCATTCCTCCTTTAATGAACTCCATTGTTATTTGTTTAATGGTTTCTTGTTCTTTGATTATATCAGAACTATCTGTGATATGAATATCATAATCAGTTGCTGTATAATGTTCTGGTAGAGCAGTAAATATTTTATTAAGTCTTTCTCCTAATATTAATGTGCCTGCAAATCCATTTTTAAAAACTATTTTAGTTAGATTTAAAATATCAAGTAACATTTCTCTTGTCATTAAATCCATTACTTGATAGTATTGTTTTGTAATAAAAGAGGACTGCCTAACTCCTACTTGCACATTTGTTACCGCATCTCGCTGTTCTATTCCTCCAAGTTTTTCTCTGAATACTCCTGTTATTGTAGAACAGGTTTCTTCAACTCTTTGAATTGCTAAATCAATAGCCTGTATTGTATTTAATTTAATTGTATCATCATAACCTCCAAATGTAGTATTCATTGGTGGTAGTCCTTCTTGTGAAGAATCTATCAGTGCAAGACCTTGTTTCTTATAAGCTTTTCATTTCATAAGTCTTTCAGATGTTTCAGTTCCTAAAAATTTAGGAAGATGAGCAACATCTAATCAATCTCCAACAGTTCCTGATTCTGCAATTACATTATCTCTGTAAAAATTTAATACATCAAATTTATCTTGAAGATTAGCAGTTGCTAATATTAAAGAGAAAGGATCGCCATTTCTATCAGCATAAAAAATACCATTAACTGAAAGTGTACAATCCCTAGGATCATCAGCACTTCTTATAACTTCTTCTGTAATTCCATATGGAATATAAATATGTGTTCCAATACGAACTCCAGTATGCCTGTTAGTTGTATAAACTTTATCTTTTCCTTTTTCTGTTTTTAACCACTCAACTTCATAAACAGGATATACTCTAAAATATTTTGATGTATTTCTTTCAAAAGGTAATAAAGGTGTAACCTCAAACCCTCCTAAAATACCATCAGATAATGTATTACCTGTTATAGTATCGTAACTTCTTAAATACGTTGTGGTTGAACCATCAACACTAAAATCCTCTAAGCTTTCTAATTCAGCTAAATCATCAGCTGTTAGGTCTTCTCCAAACTTAGCTAGTATCTGATCTTTAGTAAGATATTCTCTAACTACAGATCTCATTGATTTTTTTAAATAAACAGATTCAGGATTTCTATCAATAAAAGTATTTACCGGGTTTAAAACCTTTAGTGTAATGTTTTCTTTTGAAGAAGATTTACATACTTTATAATAACAAGTTCCAGTTACCAATAAGTCTGTTAACAATGTCTTTCTTTGATTTGCAAAGTCAACATTTCTTGATTGCATGGATCAATCTATAATATTTTGTCCTGCGATTTCATAATCAGAAATAAAATTTCTCTCTATTGAGTCTTGAACTTGTACTAAATACTGCTCAATCTCTTTGTCCGACTGTGGTGTTTGTGGTTGTCCTTGGGTCTGAGGTGGTTGTTGACCAGTTGAATAAATTGCATTGTAAACTGAGTTATTCAAATGTTGTTTAAGTTCAGTTACTATTGCATTATTAATCTGGAGTTGTTTATCTCTATGTATATTAGATAAGGTAGACTTATCTTTGCAAGATATTTTAGGTAATAGAGGGGTAGATAAATACTCCCCAATTAAGACATCAACATGTTTCCTAACTAAAGGTACAAATTCAACTGAAGTAGGAGTTCCTATTCCATAATTTTCTTCTAGGTGTCTAAATTGTTCAGGATCTCTTTTCCCATGATAATAGTTATATGCTTTAATGAGTTGGGTTTTTTCATATACCAACTCATTAATAGCTCTGTTTATATTATCAATTATGTCTTGCTCTTTGGTAGTTCATTCTTGAGTCATTGATTTTTTATTTATTATTTTTATTAAGACTAGAGTATACCATTATAATCTGTATAATTAGGATCGCATGAGACTTTGTCTAGTAGTGCTGGTTGCTCACTAGAACGCCCATCTTCTTCACTTCGAGTAGTTCTATGTACTTTGTAGAACCAAACTCTCATGTAATTTCTTATTCTGAGATCTTCATAGATGTAGTTTAAAAATTCTTCATCAGTTGCTCAATCTCCCGCTGTAGTAGTAGGAAACATATAACTGGGAATTCCTATACTCATTTTATATCCTGGATTCAATTTGTCTACTTTAAGTCAACCTATATAACAGGCTTTATAAAGTGTCATTATATAATCACGAATCGCTTGTTCTAATTCTATTTCTGTCATTTCTTTCGTCTTCGTTTTGTGGTATTACTCCATAGTGTTTATAACCCTTACCGTCTTTAAACCATCCAATATCTTGGAATTTTTTTCCCTGAGGTTCTCTGGCTTCTGGTTTTCTAAATGAAAGTTCTTCGTCTCCTAGTTCTGCCCAATTTGTTATCGTAGGGGCTTTTTATCCTCTACTTCCAGGAGTTTCCCCCATTATACTAAGTTTATTCTTAGCTGGTTCAGCATATATTTTCATCCTATACACTATAGGATGTTCCACACTCGTGGGTAGATTTTTGCTCTCTTAGCGCTCACTACCTATGCGTTACGGTGGTCAGTGATTATCTGACTTACCTCGGTATTAACGTAATAATTAAATTTATTAAATTTTCTTTGTAAATAAAAATTAGAATTATCATATAAAAAATGAAATAGTTTATTAACTTCCTCTTTTGATGAAGTTACTAATCTAAATAAGTCATCCCTAGTTATATAGTTTATATTAAGATTAATACTATAATTAGACACAAAATCTTGTATATCTTCTAATAGTGTTTTCTTTTTACAATCTATTTGAAAAGATTGAGTTATTCTATAATTTACTTCTCTATTTTTTATATTAGGCGCGCTTACACTTCCTATAATTGATCCATCTCCATCAAAATATCCTCTAATGAAATGTCTCATTAATTCTTCTGGAATATTTGGTAAGTACAATTTTTTATAGGTTTTATTAGGCCCAAACCCTAAACTAATAATATCATTAATCAATATCTTACTACTAATATTTACTTCAAATGCAGTTTTTGTATGTATACTTTTTTCTCTTA
>JBMOHG010000040.1:0-14211 GCA_049317965.1 Paludibacter sp. | reverse complement strand
ATATAATTCTCTTTTCACCATTTGCTTTAATTAATTCCTCTTCACGAATTATATATTGTCCCATTTTCATGTTTTGAGCTTCTATTTCATCGCTCATATAAGTTTTAACAGGTTCTATATCTTGAGGAATATTAAATATCTCTGCATCTGTTTTTCCAATTAATTCTGCGATTGATGATTTTCCGGCAACTTCAACGAATGAATTATTTGCAGCAACTACTTTGAGATTTAAGTCTTTAACAACGATTAAATCATCGCTTTGTTCAATCACAGCGGTAAGGGCTGCCATCTGCTTGTCTACTTTTTTACGTTCTTTGTTTGCAATTATCAATTTATCATTTCTTCTAATATTGACATATAAAACTATAATTAGTAAAATAAAAATAAATAAAATGGATGAAAGTCTGATCGCATTTCGCCTCGCTTCGAATTGCCATTTATTTGCAGGATAATCTATTCCTAGAACTGCATAAATTTCACCGGTTTGGTGGTTTTTAATAGGGACCAATACACTTACCCATGTACCCCAACGGTCAGTTGTTGGTTTTGTAATAATTGATTCACCAGTTTTAAACGGAAGGTATGCTTCCGGATCTTCTTCGGAATATTCCTGTCCTGGAGGAGAGTAATCATTTGACTCAGATGGCTCCGAATCAACCATGAAAAATAATTTTTCATTTATTTTTTTATAAAAATAAATAAATCTAGCCTCTTTCTGAATATCCTTAAGAGCAAGTAACTTAGTCTTCAGTGTTTTATAGTTTTCTGATTTTAAATCTTCAGGTGACGCCTGCAACTGTTGAAGCATATTGCCATTCAATGAGATTTCGATGGTATTTGCAATATCTAAAACATTTTTCGATGTTGTTTTTTTGCTATCTAACCACGAATGTCGAACATATATAATGCTTATTACAACTAAAATTATAAGAATAAGTAGCAATACTAAATTCTTTATATTAAAGAAATTTGTATCTCTTTTTTTCTTTCTATTTTTATTTAAAAGTCTATTTATCATACTTTTAAGTTTTTTGTACGTTAATGATATGTTTGTTTTTTAGTTTTTAAAATAGATTTATTTTATTCAACCCTCCCAAGTTCAATGTCTTCAATAATTCGAGTTAAAACTGAACAGACCTCCTCAATCAAAAGTCCTAAATCAGATTCAGAATTTTCGTCAGGATTATAATTTTCGAGTTGCCTGATTTTATCTTTCAACGAAATTATTCCCATACTATCGATGCTGGGTTTTGTTTTATGCGCAATTTTTTGAATTGCTAATATATCGTTTTTGTCAATTGATTCGTGTAATTGAATAATTGTTTGACTCGCCAAATCTTTAAAAATATTCAACATACTATTGATAAAAGTTTCATCACCTCTACTCAATTCTCTGAGCTGTGTTAAGTCATAAAGTTTTGAATTATATTTAGTTATGTCTTCTGGTTCTGGTTTTTCTTCTTCGGTATAAATTGCAATTTTTGTATACAATTCTTCTTCTCTATATGGTTTGATTAAATAATCATTCATGCCTACCGAAAGATATAAATCGATATCGTGTTTAAAAGCATTAGCTGTAAGTGCTACAATTGGAGTTGATTTGTGGAGAATACTTCTAATATGTTTAGTTGCTTCTACACCATCCATTAGTGGCATTTGAATGTCCATTAATATCAAATCAAAATCATTATTTTCGAGTTGTTTTATTGCCTCTAATCCATTTTCGGCCTCTGTAACTATACAACCCACGTAATTTAGACTTTGAATGGCAATGTACCGGTTCATTTCATTATCTTCAACAAGTAATACTTTAGTACCATCAAAGCAATTTGCATCAACCTTATTTATGTTTTTACCAACTAACTTCGATTCATCACCAATTGGTAAATCTATTTCGAATGAAATTTGAGTTCCACTACCTTTTTTACTTTTTGCCAGAATACTTCCACCCATTAATTGAACCAACTCTTTGGTTATACTCATTCCCAGACCTGTACCTTCAAATCTTCTATTTGACGCACCATCCTCTTGCGAGAATTTATCAAATAATTTATGAATAAATTCTTCACTCATACCAATTCCTGAATCATTTACCTCAAAAAGTAAGCGTTGATAGTTTTCTCGTGTGTTTTTTACTGAAACTTTAAGTTCAACAAAACCGGAGTCTGTAAATTTCAATGCATTTCCCACCAGATTTATTAAAATTTGTCTTAAACGGCCGGCATCTCCTATTAATGCACGACTAATTTCTGACGATTCAATAATCCGAATTTCAAGATTCTTTTCTTTTGCTTTTGTATACAATATGCTTCGAACATCACTTGCCACCGCCGAGATACTGAAATTTTTACTTTCGAGTTCAAATTCACCAGCCTCAATTTTGGACATGTCCAAAATATTATTTATTATTGTAAGTAAATGGTATGCAGCCGTTTCGGAATGAGCCACATAGGAATGCTGTAAATTTGTAAGTGGCTCTTTACTCAATTCGCGCACCATTCCGGTAATTACATTGAGTGGTGTTCTGATTTCGTGACTCATGTTGGCCAAAAATACTTCTTTAGCTTTCGATGCATTTTCGGCGGCAATAATTGCCTGTTCTAATTCTTGTTCTAATTTTTTCTGATCAGTTATATCAAGATGTATACCAATTGAGCCAATTAGCTCATTATTATCGTTATAATTTGGTGCACCGCTTACAAACCACCATCTATGTTCACCTTGTTTGTTTTTCACTTCTAATTCATAACCATCCGAAATTCCTTGTTCGCGTTTTTTTAGTTTTTCAAGCAATAAATTTTCATCTTTAGCAGATACCAAAAAAGCAGATGTTTGCATTGTGAGTAATTCTTCAATACTATAACCCGAAATTGTACAGAAACTTTGGTTAGCGTATTTTATATTTTCTTCTTTGTCTACTTCAATTATTCCTAAATTCATGTTAGAAATAATATTTCTGTATTTTTCTTCCTGAATCATCAATAAAGTTCCACTTCGTTTCCTTTCACCAACATTCACCAGCATTTGTGAGAACACTTCCAATAATTTTTTCTCTTTGTCCGAATAAGCATGATGGTCTTTTACTGAATCGAATCCAACAAATCCCAATAATTTATCTCCACTCATCATTGGTATAGAAATTAAGCTCTTAATACCCTGTGGTTCAAGAATGCCCCTAATGCTTTGAGGTCCATCATTAGTTAAAGCAAAAACATCTTCAATGTATAATTCCTCACCTTTTTGGTGTTTTTCTAAAAAATATGGAAGATATTTTAGTGGCACTTTTTGTAAGTTGTTGATTTCAGGAGTTATATCATCTTCGCACCACTCGTAAGTATTTGAAGTAGTATTGTCATTAAAATCATAATCAAAAATATATGCTCTGTCAGCTCCTACAAATTTGCCCAACTCTTTAAGTGAATTTTGTATAGTAGATTCTACTTCATCTAATTTAATGTTGATATAGACCGATGAGATTTTAATAAGAATTTCCTGCATCTTAACTTGTTGTCTTATAATCTCTTCGCGTTGTTTTCTGTAAGTTATATCGCGAATTATACAAGTTACTCCGCTTTGTTCACCATGTTGATTGTTAAGTACGGTGGCATGAAGTTCAAACCAAAATCGTCCACTTTTTGGTATATCTAAATAGTAGTCTACTTTACTAAAACTACGAGTTTGCACACAATGCATTAATGCATTTTTAATAATCGATTTTGCAGGTTGTGGCAATGGAATTAAATCAAAATTTTTACCTAAGTAAGGTGCAGGATCGAGCAATATTTCACTGCCTTCGGGCATGTGATATTCATTCAAAACCAGGTCCTTGTCTAAAACATAAACAATATCACTCATACTGGCAATAAGTGAAGCTTTACGTTCTTCACTAATTCGTAATTCGTGCTCTGCTTTTTTCCTCTCAGTAATATCCTGTGTTACACCTTGTATTCCAACCGGATTACCTTTTTCATTTCGTAAAATCGACATGTTAATTTCTGCCCAGAAAGTACTTCGATCTGCCCTATAATGTTCAACTTCTAACTTCAATGCTCTATTTTTATCTGAATTGGGATCGTTCTCTTTTGCCATTTCAATTGCAAACTGAGACATCATTAATTTTAATGATGAGGGAGTAAATTTTTCATCAATAGATCGTTTCATTTGCCTTTCAATAGGCTCACCAAAAACTTTTTCGGCTGACGGACTAAGAAATGTCAAATTAAAATTCATGTCGGAAGTCCAAACTATATCCAACATGTTTTCAGTTAATTGTCGGTATTTTTTTTCATTTGATTGAAGTTCAATCTCAATTTTTTTCCGAATTGTGATATCTTCAAAAATGTAGAAACGTCCGTAATATTCATCATTCTCACCACGAATTTGTGTAGAAAATCGGTGAACAGTTCTGCCTTCGGTAAACGCAATATCATCTTCAATCACAATTCGATTTGACTCTTCTTGTAGTGGTTTGCATGATTCAGTAAACGCAGGAACATCAGCCAATACCGGCAAACAATAAGGTATAATATCATTGTTTTTAAATTCGCCAAGTTTCATCCTATCTGCTAAATGCTCGATACCCCAAATTTGACAAAATTGATGATTAAAATATAATATATCATCGGTACGATTGTCAACTACCAAAAATCCTAAAGGTGACGAATTGGACATCAATTGCATAAGTGATTGATTCCAACGCAACGCCTCTTCTGCTTTTTTTCGTTCAGTAATATCATTAATTAATATATGGCGCGCCTTTTTATTATTATAATCAACTGAGTGTGCAGTAACTTCAACATCAATAACTTCGCCATTTTTCTTAATATGTTTCGATTCTTCTACCGAACTGTCAGTCAGCTTTGCACGTTCAACCGACTCGTAAAAAACAGGATAATTTTCCGACGGTCTGATATCTTTAAGATTCATTGATTGAAACTCCTCTTTTGAGTAACCATAATGATCAACTGCCGCCTGATTAACTTCCAGGAAGTTGAGGTTATCAAAATCATATATCCACATGGGTTGTGGATTACTTTCGAATAAAAGTCGATATTTTTTTTCATTTTCCAAAAGAGCAGCTTCTGCTTTTTTCCTTTCGGTGATGTCTCTCGAAATGGCTACTACAAAACCATTTCCATTAATGTTTACATATTTAACAGTAACTTCAACCGGAAAATTCTCAGATGTTTTTTGATTCAGATTTACACCTTCGGTTGTCAGGTAATCTACTGTTTTTAATTCATTTACATGTACATTCCACTTTTCAATTGTTGGATAAATTACCAAATAATCTGTGACCTTATAATTACTTACCTGGTCTGGTGAAATTCCAAGACGTTCACTTGCTACTTTGTTGACATATAAAAGTTGACCATCCTCTGAGTTAACTTGCACTGCATCAGAGATATTATCGAATAATTCTAAAAATATTGATAATTGTTCTTGAGTCTTTTTCCTTTCAGTATAATCAATGCTAATTCCTACAATTCCAGTAATATCTCCCGCTTCATTTTTTAATGGTAACTTCGAAATAAGTGCCCATCTATCTTTTCCAACATGTTTTTCTTCGCCTAGAATTGGAATTCCATCTAACAAAACCTGTTGGTCTTCAATCAAAGTATTTTTTGCAATTTCTTCGCCATAAAGGTCAAAATCAGTTTTTCCTAAAACTTCAGATTCTAATTTATTCCCAAGATGTTTTAGCTCGGATGTGTTTGCTAAAGTTTTTCGAAAATCCAAATCTTTGGCATAAATATTTATTGGAATATTATCAATAATGATGCGTAACAATTGTCTTTCTTCAGCAAGTTTTTTTTCAGCCTCTTTTCTTAGCTCATCTTCAATTGATTGAGATAGAATTTTACCTAAAAAATTCACTACAAATCTAAATTCATTTTTAAAAACAAGATCAAATTGGGTCTTTCTGCCAAGCACCAGGAATCCATAATCAGATAAACAATATACGTAAAAGTAGTTTTCTTCGTAAATTAATTCGCAGAATCCCTTCTTTTTATCTTTTTCTGATTTATAAATATAATCCTTAATATATTGCCAGCTATCTTCTTTTCTGAATGTAAATGGCAAAATATATTTATCTTCTAAACGATGATTTTCTTTTTTAAGAATACCCGCCATAAAGCAATTTAATTTGCGCAAATAAGCAGGCAAAACAGTATTGATTACATCATTTTCTGTTTCTTTCGATTCTGCAATGAAAATAAGTTCAAGCAGCGCTTCTGTTTTTAAATTGTCTGATTCCATTTTGCTACAATTACTGTTTTGTTGTAAATCTCTAAAATTGAATCTCCTACATTGGCAATTTCTCCAAATGTGAGTGCACCATATACTGTTTGGTTACCACTTATTACCTCCAATTCACGTACAAAATCATTTTCTAGAAATTTTACTCTCGAAAAACAATCTATACAGAACACATATTCGTCTTTTAATTCTACAGAGCTTTCACATCCTATACATTTTTCTTTTGCATTTTGAGCACCAGCCAAAAGCGATTCAGTGTTTCCATGCAGTACGCAAAGATACTGACCAAAATCAATTTTATCAAAAAAGTGCAAAATGCCATTCTCAACCATAATAGGATCACGTACTACCATTTCACCATCAATTTTCACCATCCCCAAAGGATATGATTTTGCTATGTCAAGAAAATTGGTATCGTCAAAAATTTTGCCTGAGTGTTTTTCTACTATTCGTTTATATGAATCGAAAGCAGGCTCCCAATTTAATGATAATACATTATTTGACTCGATTTCGGTCACTTTTAAAGGTTCTGAAATGGATGTCCAACCGTGTGCTACTCCCAACGAAATTGGCTCACCCGTTAATCCAATAACACCGGCATTTGCAAAGACTCCGGAATTGTGAATAATGCAGGGGAAAGAAACAAATTTATAGGAACCACATCCAGCACCTACAAACTTAAATTTGAATCCAAAGAAATTAAATAAACTCTCAACCAATGCTGTTTTGCCTGATACAAAAGCATCTTCAAACACAAAAATACTACCGGATGAAAGTGAGTTATCTGAAAAGGTGCTATCTATTTTTTCTAAATGTTCCGATTCACTTAAGTCATAATCAAAGACTTCAGTTATTAGTTGAAAATTTAATGGAAGCAATAAAGCCCCTAAATTTTTCCTGACACTATTTACAATTATTTCGTGAAAAACACCTCCAATTATCGGCTTCGAAAACGAGTTTAAAATTGGATTCATAAATTCTGGATCGCAAATACCATCATCGGTCATTAAAATAATTACCGATTTAACATCTGATGCAATTTCCATTTTTTGGAGGTTTGCTATCAATTCTTGCTGATTGATTGAATATAATACTTCCATAACTTTATTTATTTAAGGTGATCTCACCGCTCTTTAACATATTATAGATAGTTGATTTGCCAATGTCCAATTTTTCTGCCACCAAAACCACATTTTGGTTATACTTTTTAAGATAATATGAAATAATATCTGCAATGTATATTTTTAAAGTTTTTTCGGATGACGTAAAAAAATCATCTCCACCAACTTGATGATAACTAATGTCAGATGATTGAATTTCTTTTCCATCACACATCACACAAGCTAAATCAATTATTGCCTTTAATTCTCTGACATTACCAGGGAAATTGTATTTTAATAATTTTTCTTTTGCGTCGGTGCTGATATTGAGCTGTTTTATTTTGTTTTGATTGGTATATTCATTAATAAAATGTCTTGCTAATAAAATTATGTCCTGTCCTCTTTCGCGTAATGTTGGCAATTCAATTGGTAAACCGATAATTCTAAAATACAAATCTTCTCTGAAATTACCTTTTTTCACTTCTTCGGCCATGTTTTTATTTGTAGCAGATATAAGTCGAATATCAAAACTTACTTTGGTATTACCACCAACTCTCACCACTTCTCTTTCTTGTAGAGCACGGAGCAATTTACTTTGAAGGTTCAAATCCATTTCAGCAATTTCATCCAAAAAAAGTGTCCCACCATTTGCTTCTTCAAATTTTCCTTTTTTCTGATTCATTGCACCGGTAAAAGCACCTTTTTCGTGACCAAAAAGTTCACTTTCAACCAAATCTCTCGAAATTGCAGCCATATTTACGGCTACAAATGGTTTATTCTTTCGATCGCTATTATAGTGTATTGCTTTTGCAACGACTTCCTTTCCTGTTCCGGTTTCTCCAGTCAACGATACATTAATTGTAGATCGGATTGCTTTTTCAATTAGTTTGAATATGTTTTTAATTGATTCACTCTGACCAATAATTGTGTTCTCGAAACTATAATTTGTTTGAAGTTGTACTTTTAAATCTTCAACCTCCTGTCTTAAATTTATATTTTCACGTATGGAGTTTACCGATTTCCATAGTAAATCTTTAGTATGATCATCTTTAATAATATAATCTAAAGCACCCAATTTCAACAAGCTAACCGCTACAGTTATATCCTCTTGTCCACTAATTACAATTATAGGCAAATTCTTATACTTATTATGAATTTCAGCCAATAATATATCACCTTTCATATCAGGTAATCCATAGTCGAGACAAATTAAATCTGGTTTTCTGTTTAATGCAGCCAAACAATCTTTTGCATTTGTAAACAAATCAATTTCGTAATCCGGATTTAATGAAAGATTATGTTTTAATAGTTGACCATACCATGGGTCATCTTCTACTAAATATATTTTGAAATTCCTCATAACTAATTTTTTTTTTTGCTAATTCAAAATCTAATTTGAATGAATCTTGCATTGATTAAAATTACACATCCTAATTTTTAAAATATATAATCTTATTACGCTACAAATATACTACAATTATTATTATGTTTTCCATCACATGGAAATACTTTCCAAAATATAGAATAGTATTTATTCTATTGAAATTCAGTATTATGTAATATAAAATACAGTCGAACTTGAGAAAATGCTACATAAAAATAGAAAAAATTTAGATGATTTTAATGCGTAATTTTTTTGATGAAAAATGAACAATAATTCTTCAATAATATAATTCAATCATTTAATGATTAGCTGTTCAATTATCAATAATATTAACAAATTGTTTTGTAGTATTTTCTATTATAGGAAAATTGCCGTTTTTTGTCTGATAAATTTTTTTTTTGCTATTTCGAAAAATAAAAAATATAAAACACATTTGCCAAATTATAATTAATTAAATATATAAGCATTATAAATAACATATATTCACTAAGTCAATTTCTTTTACTCAAATCTTATTTTGTTGTAATAAATTCTGATTATCTTGCTAATATACACATTATAAATATGATAGTAATACTTCATATTATTTAGAACAATAAATTGATTTTATTCCAATTTATTAGAATATTGATTGTTTTATTGTAGAATTTGAAATTTTCGAGTAATTAATTGTAGCAATCTTATACAATTCAGAGATTTTTTTATCTCAAAATCATAATTCAAATAAAGATATTTGTTATTGATAATCACTATTAACGAAAAAGTGAAACATTCGACAATTTTATACTTGTATAAAATAAGAAAATGCAGTACTTTTGCAAAAATTTGGTCAATCGAGACGAAAAGATGAATAATTATACAATCTACAATATATTTATGCAGAAGTACAAGCCCCTTCATTTAGTTTTGGAAGACGGAACTGTTTTCAAAGGTAAATCCTTTGGTTACGAGAAACCAGTTGCCGGAGAAGTTGTTTTTAATACCGCAATGGTTGGTTACCCCGAAAGCCTTACCGACCCTTCATATTCGGGTCAATTGTTGGCAATCACGTTTCCGTTAGTTGGAAATTACGGCGTTCCGAATGACATCATCCAAAATGGACTTTCTACTTATTACGAATCGGAAAAAATTCAAGCTACAGGCCTGATTATTTCCGATTTTTCTTTTGAATATAGTCACTGGAATGCAGGGAAAAGCCTGAGCGAATGGCTGATAGAGAATGAAGTGCCCGGAATTTTTGGTGTCGATACCCGTGAGTTGACAAAGTTGGTTCGTGAGAAAGGAACAATGCGTGGGAAATTTGTTTTTCCCGATGGTGATGATATTGACTTTATAAATCCGGATGATGAAAATCAGGTGGCAAAAGTGAGTTGCACCGAAGTAATTACTTATGGAACAGGAAAACACCGAGTTCTGTTGGTAGATTGTGGTGTAAAACATAATATTATACGTTGTCTATTGAATCGCGATACTACTGTAATTCGTGTTCCTTGGGATTATGACTTCAACCATATTGAATTCGATGGATTGTTCATCTCCAATGGGCCTGGTGATCCTGAATATGCCCAAGATACAGTTCGTCATATTCAAACTGCCATGCTTACCAACAAACCAATTTTTGGAATTTGTATGGGTAATCAATTACTTTCGGTAGCTGGTGGAGCCAAAACTTACAAATTAAAATACGGTCACCGTAGTCATAACCAGCCTGTGCAACTTGTTGGAACACAACGTGCCTTTATCACTTCGCAAAATCATGGCTTTGCTGTTGACAATAAAACATTAAACTCCGAATGGGAATCGTTGTTTGTAAATATGAACGATGGTACTAACGAAGGAATTCGCCACAAAACAAAACCTTGGTTCTCGGCACAATTCCACCCCGAAGCTGCTTCGGGACCAACAGATACGGAATTCTTATTCGATGTATTTATCAAAACACTCGAAGGAAGCAATAAAACTATTCCACAATTAATTGAGGAAGAATGTGTTGCTAAATTAAAAACAACCCACGAAGATAAACAAATCAACAAAGGTGAAATCAAGAAAGTATTGGTACTTGGTTCGGGTGCATTAAAAATTGGAGAAGCGGGTGAATTTGACTATTCCGGCTCGCAAGCATTGAAAGCCCTGAAAGAAGAAGGCATTGAAACAGTGCTTATCAATCCTAATATTGCCACTGTACAAACTTCGGAAGGCATTGCAGATAAAGTTTATTTTTTGCCGGTTACTCCCGATTTTGTTGAACGTGTTATAGAAAAAGAAAAGCCCGATGGCGTTTTCCTTTCATTCGGCGGACAAACCGCATTGAATTGTGGCGTTGCTTTATTTAGGGATAAAATTTTTGAAAAATACAATGTAAGAGTTCTTGGAACGCCAGTACAATCGATCATTGATACGGAAGACCGTGAAATTTTTAATCAAAAATTAGCAGAAATTGATGTTAATTATATCAAAAGTGAAGCTGTAAACGACCTCGAAAATGCACTTCGTGCTGCAAATGAATTGGGTTATCCGGTAATTGTCCGTGCAGCTTACGCATTGGGCGGCATGGGTAGCGGTTTCTGCGACAACGATGCTGAAATGATAGAACTGGTAACCAAAGCATTTGCTTATTCTTCTCAGGTGTTGGTTGAGAAATCATTAAAAGGCTGGAAAGAAATAGAATACGAAGTAGTCCGTGATAAATACGACAACTGTATTACAGTTTGTAATATGGAAAACTTCGATCCACTTGGCATTCATACCGGCGAAAGTATCGTTGTGGCTCCGTCGCAAACACTTACTAACCGTGAATATCATAAACTTCGTGAGTTGGCTATCCGCATTATTCGTCACATTGGAATTGTGGGTGAATGTAACGTTCAATATGCTTTCGATCCATTCTCGGAAGATTACCGCGTGATTGAGGTAAATGCTCGTTTGAGCCGTTCTTCGGCATTGGCTTCCAAAGCAACCGGTTATCCCTTGGCTTTCGTGGCTGCAAAACTGGGTTTGGGATATGGTTTACCAGAATTGAAAAACTCTGTAACAAAAGATACTTCGGCATTCTTCGAACCAGCGCTCGATTACATTGTTTGTAAAATTCCTCGTTGGGATTTAGGTAAATTCCAGGGTGTTTCGCGTCAGTTGGGAAGCAGCATGAAGTCTGTAGGTGAAATTATGTCCATTGGTCGTAACTTTGAAGAAGCATTCCAAAAAGGCTTACGTATGATCGGACTTGGAATGCATGGATTTGTTGCCAACAAGGATTTTTATGCAGATGATGTAGATACAGCTTTAAATCAACCAACCGATAAACGTGTATTTTATCTGGCACAAGCGCTTCACAGTGGTTATAGTGTTGACAGATTACACGAATTAACTAAAATTGACCGTTGGTTCTTGTACAAATTACAAGCAATTGTTGATAAAGAACAAGAATTGGAAACATTCAATTCGTTGAATGAATTGCCTGACGATGTACTTCGCCGTGCAAAAGAAATGGGATTTTCCGATTTTCAAATTACTCGTCTGGTAACAAAATGTGCAAGCGATAATATTGATGAAGAAATTAAACTTACACGTTTACACCGTAAAGAACGAGGAATCGTTCCTGTGGTAAAACAAATTGATACGTTGGCAGCTGAATATCCGGCACAAACCAACTATTTGTACCTGACTTATGGTGGAATAGCTACAGATGTAAAATACCTTGGCGATCATCGTTCAGTGGTGGTTCTTGGCTCGGGTGCATACAGAATTGGTTCTTCAGTTGAGTTCGATTGGTGTGGTGTAAATGCACTTATGACCATTCGTAAAGAAGGTTTCCGTTCTGTAATGATAAATTACAATCCAGAAACTGTTTCGACCGACTACGATATGTGCGACCGTTTGTACTTCGATGAGTTGAGTTTTGAGCGTGTGATGGATATTATGGACATGGAAAACCCAATGGGAACAATTGTTTCTACGGGTGGTCAAATTCCAAATAACCTGGCTTTGAAGTTGGCAGCTGCTAATGTTACCATTTTGGGAACACAAGCCGTGGATATCGACCGTGCTGAAGACCGACACAAATTCTCGTCGATGCTCGACACCTTGAAAATTGACCAACCACGTTGGAAGGAATTAACCACTTTCGATGATGTAAATGATTTTGTGCAAGGTATTGGATTCCCTGTATTGGTACGTCCATCGTATGTACTTTCGGGTGCAGCCATGAATGTGTGCTACGATTCAACTCAACTTGAGAATTTCCTAAAACTAGCCACAGATGTATCGAAAAAACATCCGGTCGTAATTTCAGAGTTTATCGAACGATGCAAGGAAATTGAAATAGATGCAGTTGCGAAAAACGGTGAAATTCTTGTTTATGCCATTTCGGAACACGTTGAATTTGCAGGAGTTCACTCAGGTGATGCTACCACGCAATTTCCGCCACAAAAAATCTATGTGGAAACCATTCGCCGAATAAAGAAAATTGCCAGTGAGATAGCAAAATCATTGAATATCTCCGGACCATTCAACATTCAATTTCTGGCACGCGACAATTATATCAAAGTAATTGAATGTAACTTACGTTCTTCACGCAGCTTTCCATTCGTTTCCAAAGTGTTGAAAATAAACTTTATAGAATTGGCAACCAAAGTAATGCTGGATTTACCTGTAGAGAAACCTGAGAAATCAGCATTCGATTTGGATTATGTAGGTATCAAAGCTTCTCAATTCTCGTTTGCTCGTCTCCAACAAGCCGACCCGGTATTGGGCGTGGATATGGCTTCAACTGGTGAAGTAGGATGTATTGGTGACGATTTCTCAGAAGCAATTCTAAAATCATTACTTTCGGTTGGTTACCGTATTCCAAAGAAACGTATTTTGATTTCATCGGGAGAACCAAAGTCGAAATTGGAGCTTTCTGAAGCTTGTCTGCTATTGCAAAAGAAAGGTTACGAACTGTTTGCGACCCGCGGAACTCAACGATTCCTGAATGAAAATGGAGTTAACGCAACAGCTGTTAGCTGGCCGGATGAAGAAGGTGAATTGAATGTTAAAACAATGATATCTAACAAAGAATTCGATTTGGTTATCAACATTCCAAAAAATACAACCAAACGTGAGTTGGCAAATGATTATATTATTCGCCGTGGTGCTATTGATTTCAACATTCCATTGTTCACCAATGCCCGCCTTGCTTCTGCTTTTATCAATGCCTTCTGCACCATGAGTTTCGAAGACATTAAGATTAAGAGCTGGGATGAGTATTAATCAGTTGACAATTGATAATTGACAGTTGAAAATTAATATAGCCAATTACAGAAATGTGATTGGCTGTATGTTTTTTTATTTTGATTTTCAAAAGATAAACATTTAAAGGCTTAATAACGTTTTTTATATGTCACTTTTTTCAAAAAGACTTTATTTATTTTTTAAATATAAAAAATTGTTTATTGTTACAAAATAAACACTATATTTGCATCCCGTAAC